>JASEJH010000190.1:1152-3998 GCA_030016455.1 Thermoanaerobacteraceae bacterium | reverse complement strand
GGTCTCCGGCGCGACGGACAGAGCGGCGGAGATTAAACCTTTCGGGGAACTGGTGTTGGGGCGGCTGAACGGCTGGGCGGGTGTGCTCGACGAGCTTGCGGCCACCTTCAGTGCGGCCAGCACCATCAGGTCCAGCGTAGGGAACCGGACCGACGAGTTGATGGCCGAGGTGAAGGAGCGGGTGTGCGGAAACTGCCCGCTCCACCGCACCTGCTGGCAGTGGGAGGAAAAACAGACCACGGCCGTTTTACAGGAGGCGATCACCTTGTTAGAGGGAAGAGATCGGTTGGTGCCCGGCGATTTGCCGGAGTACCTCGAAAAGCGGTGCGTGAAGTTGAAGGAACTGACGCTCACGCTCGCCCTGCTCTACGAAATTTACCGCCTGAACCGCTACTGGTACCGGCGGATGGTGGAAAGCCGGGCGGTGGTTTCCGAGCAGTTGCGGGGCATCGCGCAGGTGCTGAAAAACTTCGCCGGGGAGTTCGGGGAAGGGTTGGCGCAGGTGGCGGCCATCGAGGCCGAGCTCTGGGAAGCGATCCGGGCGGGCCGGCTGCGCGTGGATCACCTGCAGGTTTCCCTCCGGGACGAGGGAAAAATCGAGGTGGTGGTTTACACCAGGGCTTGCACGGGAAACCTCTACTGCCAGCGGGTGGTGGCGCCGTTGGTTTCGGGAATTGCCAAGCAGGCGTATTCGGTGGCGCATACAGCCTGTCCGCTGCGGCAGGGTGAGGAAGGTTGCTGGTTTATCCTTTACCCCATGCTCCGCTACCGCCTGCTGGTGGGGGCGGCCTCCGTGGGCAAGGAGGGCGGTGTTTCCGGAGACACCTACTCCTGCATCCAGATCCCCGGCGGCCGGTACGCCTTGATTCTCAGCGACGGAATGGGCACCGGCGCGGAGGCGGCTGCGGAGAGCGCGACCGCCGTCACGCTGCTCGAACAACTCTTGCGGGCCGGTTTCGGTGAGGAATTAGCGGTGAAAACGGTGAACTCCCTGCTCCTCCTGCATTCGCCGGTAGAAACCTTCGCTACGGTGGATATGGCGCTGATAGACCTTTATACCGGCAAGCTGCAGTGGGTAAAGATCGGCGCCGCTCCGGGTTTTATCTACCATCGGGACGGGACGGCGGAGATTATCCGCACCCCCTCACTGCCGGTGGGGATTGTCAGCCCGATCGAGGTGGTCGTGGTGGAGCGGGAGCTCGCCGTGGGCGACACCCTGCTTCTGATAACCGACGGCCTGCTTGAGGCTCACCAGGGGGAAGAGGAAGGGAAATGGCTCGTGGACTCTTTGCGGGAGGCTGCTGATGGCGAGCCGGAAAAAATCGGAACCTTCCTCCTCAACCGGGCGCACCTGGCCGCCGGCGGGCCGCTCCCCGACGACGCGACCGTGGTGGTGGCGCGGGTGGTTGGCGCATAGCGGGATACCGCTTGGATGGCGCTCTGTTTATATCCTCAAGCTGCCTTTTTCCGAGCTTCTGTTGCGCAATAACGATTGCCGGAAAATGAATATAAAATAGTGACTCTTTAGCGCTTTGGCGTTAAGTAGGTATTGAGGTACTCCCGGGGCATACATACCAGGACACCCCGAATGGTCTGCCCCCGGTAAGGGCCGAAATGCCGGAGGTCTCCAGTTAAAAAATGGGTGGCCTGCGCCTGAATCGCCGCCAGAAGAACCGGCCGGTCCTTTTCCGGCAGGGCGGCCGGACAGGGGATATCTGGCGCCGCTTCGGGCACCAGGGTCACCTTCCGCAGTAATTCTTCCAGGCGGCGCTGGTGCCCTGGTTGCTTAAGGTTCCGCCTGGCTTCTTCCACTGCATAGCTCGAAGCAAGAAGAACGGCCTTTTTCGCCCGCGCAAGTTCCCACAGCCGAAGCAGGCCGGGGCTTCCGTAAGCTGCGGAAAAAAGAACGTTGGCTTCAAGGAAAAGGCGGTGCATCTTCAGCGCTCTGCCGGCCGCTCGTGCGGAATTTTCTCCGGCTCAAGCCCCAGCTTCCTGACTTCTTTCACTGCCCAGGCGTAATCTTCCGGCGTAACCGCGTTATTCAAGAGAAACTCTGCTTTCCGCTCGGGGGAATAAACTTCCACCGGGAATACCGCTGCAGGACGCAGGAGAATACCCTCTTCCCGCGGCTCGGCCACAAGGAGCGAACCTTCCTTTAAGTTGTAAGCGCGGCGCAATAAAGCAGGGATTACCAGCGCCCCCCGTTTGCCTACCCGGACTGTTTCGGCGTTCTTCATTCAAATCACCTCTGATAATCAGAATATCATAGAGTCAGATTACCCTCAACCCTGGTTCTGGTATCGGTTATCGGACACTAAAATAGAAAAGCCCGGTGCCCGATCGGGCGGGTAAAATATTGTCCGAATGGGCCGTCTTTCGAAAGCCGGGTTTCACAAATAACCGGGTGAATTGCCGGCAGTGATCTTTTTCGAAGCGATTTTTCAAGAAGGGAAAAAAAGAGCGGCTGTGGAAGTCTAAAACCGGGTGGTGCATTTTGGATCTTCTGCCGCAGGTACGCGAAACGATCCGGCGTTTCAAGATGTTCCAGCCGGGAGACGTCGTGGTGGTGGGCGTTTCCGGGGGGCCGGACTCCGTCGCGCTGCTCGACCTCCTTTGGCGGCTGCGCGAGGATTTGCAGCTCCAGTTACACGTGGCGCACCTGAACCACCTGCTGCGGGAGGAGGCAGCCCGGGAGGCGGAATTCGTCCGGCAGCTCGCTGCTTTCTATTGCTTGCCGGTGACGGTGGAGGTGGCGGATGTCCCCGCGTACGCTGAGGAGCAGCGGCTTTCGATCGAAGTGGCGGCGCGGGAGGTGCGCTACCGTTTTTTCGCTTCGGTGCTTGCGG
>JASEJH010000190.1:0-1142 GCA_030016455.1 Thermoanaerobacteraceae bacterium | reverse complement strand
CTTGCGGCAACCGGAGCGTCGCGGGTGGCGCTCGGTCACCAGGCCGACGACCAGGCGGAAACGGTACTCCTGAACGTGCTGCGGGGTGCGGGGCTGGCCGGTTTGAAGGGAATTCCGCCGGTGCGGGAGCCCTACGTTCGCCCGCTCATCGAGGTGCGCCGGGCGGCGGTTGAGGCGTATTGTGCCTTCCGGGAACTCCGGACTTGCCTGGACGCCTCCAACCTGCAAACGGTTTACCTGCGGAACCGTATCCGGCACGAGCTCCTCCCCCTGCTGGAGCGGGACTACAACCCGGGCGCGGCGGCGGCGCTCTGCCGCCTGGCGGCGATCGCCCGCGAGGAAGACGAGTACGTAGGGGCCGAGGCCGCGAAAATCTACGCGGAAATTCGCACCGCCGCCGGCAACGGGGTGGCGCTCTTAACCAGACCGCTTGCCGTCCTGCCCCGCGCGCTTGCCCGGCGGGTCGTGCGCCTCGGACACAAGGAGGCCGCGGGCGTTCCGTACGAGTTGGATTACCTACACACTGAAGAGGTCCTGGGGCTCCTGTCCCGGGGTGCCGGGAAGGAACTCGCGCTACCCCACGGCGTCCGGGTTCTCAGGACTTACGAAACCCTCGTTTTTACCTGCGGGCAGGAACCGGAGGTGCCCGACTTCTCTTACCCGCTCAACCTGCCGGGTGCGACGCTGGTGCCGGAACTCTCCCTGCTGGTCGAAGCGCGGTTGGAGGAGCCCGGCCCCGACCCCGCCGCACTGCCGCCTTCGGAAGCGTTGCTGGACTTTGACCGTCTGAACCTTCCGCTGCTGGTCCGGCGCCGCCGGCCGGGCGATCTTTTCCACCCTTTCGGCTACCCGGCCCCGGTAAAGCTGAAGAATTTTCTTGTTGACCAGAAGATCCCGCGTGCCCGCCGCAACCGGCTTCCCGTGGTGGCCGACGGTGCGGGTATCGTCTGGGTCGGAGGAGTACGGGTGAGTGCCCGGGCGGCCGTGACCGCAGCGACCAGGCGGTGCCTTCACCTGCGGCTGATTTCCACAGTTCCGGAGTAAGCGGGCTTCTTTCCGAAGGGGTCGTTTCACGACGATAAAGTCGCGCCACCATTTCGGATGTCAGAAGTCAGAAGTCGGACGTCAGAAAAACCGGAGGG
>JASEJH010000018.1:9616-12868 GCA_030016455.1 Thermoanaerobacteraceae bacterium | reverse complement strand
CCTTTACTTGCCGCTTATCTTCAGTCCCGTTACCCGGAAGGTCGGCGCCCCCCGGCCGCCGAAGAAACGCAGGTCGTTCCCAACCGCGTCGATACGTGTAAGGAGTTCTTTTATGTTGCCGGCGATCACCACCCCGCGCACTGGACGCGCCAGCACACCATGTTCGATCCAGACTCCCACCGCACCGACGGAAAAATCTCCGGAAATGGGATTCGCGGTATGCATCCCCAGCACCTCCAAGACATAGAAACCCTGCTCCACCTCCCCGACCAGTTCCGCCGGGGAGTAAGGGCCCGGCTCAAGGTAAAAGTTGCTCGTACCCACCGTCGGCGTACTCTTGAAGCTGCCCCGTACCGCGTTCCCGGTGGACCTTTTCCCTTCCCGGTGCGCAGTGTAGGTATCGTAAAGATAATCCTTGAGGACGCCGTTTTCAATCAGGACCGTCCGCTGCGTCGGAACCCCCTCTCCGTCGAAAGGGGCCGTGCGCACTCCGGACGGATAGGTGCCGTCGTCAACCAGGGTGACGCCCGGCGCCGCCACCTGCTCGCCCACCTTGCCGGCAAAGAGCGACCGGCCCCGCTGTACTGCTTCCGCCGTCAGTGCGGGACCCAGAAGTCCGATAATATCAACCGCCACATAAGGATCAAAGACCACGGGCACGGTACAAGTTTTGATCGTCCGGGCCCCGAGCAGCTTAACCGCCCGCGACGCCGCCTCCCGCCCCAAGTCCTCGGGTAGCAGTTCCCGGTAGCGGCGCCCGTACCAGAGGGCGTAGCCCGTTTCGCTTTGACCGTCCTGCTGGGCGGCCAGGCTGATATATAGCCCACAGACCGCACTCCGGCAGGAGGCGCTGATCCCCTGCGAGTTAACGATTGCCACCTCGCCGCTTCCTTCGTGGTACGTAGAGCCCTCGATGACCTTGACGCGCGGATCGAAGCCGAGCGCCGCTTCTTCCATCCTTTTGGCCAGGGCTATCTTTTCCTCCACCGGCACCGCAGCAATTTCCTGGTCGTAAAGCTCCATCGTCGCATAGGTTTCCGCCGGTTCCGGGAGGCGCCGGTGGGTATCGGCCCCCGTGTAAACCGCCGCCGCCAGGGCGCGGCACACCACGTCTTCAATCCCGGCCCTGGAGAGTTCGGTTCCGAAGGCAAATCCGACCTGCTGCCCTTTCAGCAGTCGCACGCCGATACCTTTATCCTCGGCCTGCTTCAAGGTCTCGACCTTCCTATGCCGCACCTCCACGCTCAATTGGCGCCCTATACTGGCATAGGCCTCCACCCCGTCGGCACCCTGCCGCATCCCCTGCGTAACCGCTGCCTCTGCTACCGCAAGAAGTTCCTCCGTCAACCCTACCGCCTCCGCACCCGTTCAACGTTAGGCTTAAACTGACAGATCTCTTGGGGTCCGTTCGACGTTCAACATAAAAAGTCCCAAGCCATTTTTACAACGTCGAACGTAGAACCGACCCCAAAAACCATCCCCACAGCCAAACCTTGAACCTCGAAACTTCGAACCTATTTTCCGGTCCCACCGATAACCAACTCCGGCACGAGCAGGGTAGGCTGAGCGTCGCTCACCGGCACCCCCTGTCCGTCCTTCCCGCAGGTACCTACGGTAAACCCCTGATCCCGGCCGACCAGGGCCACTTTTCTAAGTACTTCCGGACCGTTGCCGGTAAGGGTAGCCCCCCGGACCAGCGGCCCGACGTCGCCTTCCTCAATGACGTAACCTTCCGCAACTTCGAAGACGAAATCACCGTTGGTGGTGTTGACCTGCCCGCCGCCCATTTTTTTCACCAGGAACCCGCTCTTTACCTCCCGGATGATTTCTTCCGGCGGGACCTTCCCCGGAGCGATGTAAGTGTTGGCCATGCGCGGGATCGGTTTATGCTGGTAAGACTCCCGGCGGCCGTGGCCGTTGGATTCCCGCCCTTCTTTGGCGGCCGTCCGCCGGTCGTACAAAAAGTCGGCAAGCTGTCCGTCCTTGATCAGCACCACCGGGCGGGCCCGGACGCCCTCGTCGTCAAAACGGTACGAGCCGTACTTTCCGGGCAGGGTGGCATCGTCAACAACCGTTACCTCAGGAGCAGCCACGGCCTCACCCTGCTTTCCCGCGTAAACGGAAAGTCCCTTCTGCACGAGATCCGCTTCCAGGCCGTGGCCGCACGCTTCGTGAACCATGGTCCCGCCCGCCTCCGCGGCCAGTACCACCGGCATCCGCCCCGCCGGAGCCGGCGGAGCCTGGACCAGCGCCGCCGCCCGCCGCGCTGCCACCTGCGCCACCTGTTCTACCGGTGATTCCCGGAAAGTGTCCTCAAAACCCGCCGTGCTTCCCAGGGACTCAAACCCGGTCTGGATCACCGCCCCTTCCGACGCCACCGCCTGCACCGTGAAACGGATGCGGGTCCGGTGGTCCTCGACGAAAACCCCTTCGCTATTGGCCACCTGCACCCGCTGGGTTACGTCGCCGTAACCGGCCATCACCTGTTTCACGGACCGGTCCGTCTTCCGCGCCGCCCTGTCTGCGGTTATAACCGTGGCCACCTTCTCCTCTAACGGGACTCCGTCCTCAGCGAGCTGAAGGGGCGGGGTCCCTGCGGTCAGATCGTACACTTTTACCCCGGCTTTCCCTCCAACGGCGCGGGCTGCAGTGTCTGCCGCCCGCAGCAGCCCCTCGCGGCTCAAATCATTGGTATAGGCGTAGGCCGTGCTTTCCCCGGACAGGACGCGCACGCCCGCCCCGTTGTCCAATCCCAACTGCACCCGTTCGACACGGCCGTCTTCAAGGCTGATAAACGTGCTCTCCCGTTCCTCGACGAAAATATCGGCGAAATCTCCGCCGTGGCCCAAAGCCGTGCCCAGAACCTCCTTCAAAACGTCCCTGTCCAACAAACAGCCCACTCCTTTAATCGTTAAAGCTCAGACGGATGAGCTTCCCGGTCCGTTCGAAGTTCACGGTTCGAAGTTGAAGCTAAGAAGGATTAACCTTAAAGTTCCATCAGTTTAAGCCCGAACCGTAAACCGACCTTAAAGGTCCATCAGCTAAAGCCCGAACCGTAAACTGACCCAAAAACCTTTCCCCATAGCTCCAACGTCGAACGTTGAACAGACCCCAAAGCTCCATCAGCATAAGGTCTAACTTCGAACTGACCCCACATCCGTTTCAGCCCGAACCGTGAACCGACCTTAAAGGTCCATCAGTTTGAGCTCGAACGTCGAACTGACCTTTAAGGTCTATCACCTTAAGCCTGAA
>JASEJH010000018.1:9041-9606 GCA_030016455.1 Thermoanaerobacteraceae bacterium | reverse complement strand
ATAACTTTACTCTATCTTTCCCTGTTTTCCTTCACCACATTTTTAATTCCTCCGTTAAGAGAAGATAAAACCGGCTCACCGCCGGTATCCCGAACCCGATTTAACCGCATTCCTCGGCCGGCGACCGGACGGTCTATCAGGTGCCACCACGGCTCGCTTCCGGTCCGCAGGCCTTCCGTTGCTTCCAGGAAACTGGTCTCAAACCCGGAACAGCCGTCCCGCGAACGGGCGTCAGCCGGCTGGCTGGGGGACCGGCCTTGTACTGGTTACAGTCCCGGATAAGGTAGCGCCCTGTTCTGGGCCTGATAGGCGTTATACCGGCCTACAACCCACTCGGCCAGCGCCTCGAGTTGAAGCTTGTTTTCCGGCGTGGGGGCCATATAGAGCACGAGCGTGAAGTCGGCCTGCACCCGCCCGTCGGCCTGCAACGGTGAAGCAGAGGGATTCTCGGCAAGCGTGAGCGCCTTCACTTTCAGCCGCCGTATTTCGGAGAGACTGCTCAGGTTTTCAACCTCGCGGATAAACTCCAACACCCGCGGATAATCCCCGCGAACAACGAACTCGA
>JASEJH010000018.1:5286-9031 GCA_030016455.1 Thermoanaerobacteraceae bacterium | reverse complement strand
CGAACTCGAAAGGCAACTCCAGATAATGTTCCTTCTGGATTACCGCCGCAGGGCGGACGAGGGTTACTGCCACACCCCGGCGCGCCGCTTCCAAACCTATATCAACCAGGACCGCCCCATCCCGGAGATCGTGCTCGAAACGCGTCGCCACCCGTGAGAACTGCTTCTCCGCTTCCGCCACGGCCAGCCGCTGCCGCTCAAGGGACCGGGCGACATCGCGCCCCTTCTCGAGACGAACCGCAGCCATTTCCAATTCGCGGCGCAGGTCGCCAAAGGCCTTTATCTGGGGCTGCAGCACATACACCCACAAGAGGTAGAAAACCACAATTGCCGCCAGCAACGAAACCAAAACCCGCTCCCGCTGGCTGAGCCGCCGCCACATCACCTGCCGCCTCCTTCTTTAAGCCCCGCCTCGATGGTGAACACCGTGGCGCCCGGTTGCCCCGCGGTCTTTATTTCCCGGACTTCTTTCAGCGCTACGTTCGTGAAATAGGGCAGGCGGCAGAGCTTATTGATATAGACCCCGACTGAAGCTAAAGAACCGGTTCCGCCCTCGATAACCACCCGCGTGGGTCTCGGAAAGGCCGGGGGCGGCGGTGCCTGTGCCTGCTGGTTTTCAACTGCCCCCTGCTGAGAAGCGCTTCCGGACACTTGCGGCTCCGGCCGGGCAATTTCCACCCGCGTGAGCCACATGTCTGCCGGAAGGAAGCGCTGCAGGTCGGTCAACACCGGATGGTGCGTCCGCCGCTCCGCCAGAACCTCCTGCCAGGCCGCCGTGCGTGCCCGCAGCATAACGGCCCTGTTCTGCAGGGCTTCCACCTGTTGAATTTGGGGTTCAAGGGCCGCCAGAGCCTGCCTTTTTTCTTCCAACTGGGCGCGGCTCAGGAAAAACCAGAAAACAAAGGCGGTGTAAACGAGGCATCCGATGGTGCCAAGCATTATCAGCAGACCGAGCGGCCTGGCCCGCCGCTGGGATCTCTCTGATTCGAACACCAACTCCGGAGGCAGCAGGTTGACCCTGTACATCAGCCCACCGCCTCCCGGACCGCCAGGCCGATTGCCAGGGCCAGACTCGGGTCGTAGCCCTCGCCGGACCCACCGGTTCGGACCCTTACCCCCGGTATACCCATATCTACCGGTATTCCAAGTTCTTCAGTCAGGTAAGCACTGATTCCCCTCAGTTTTGCGCCGCCGCCGCACAGGATGGCCCGCTGGACCGGATTCTCCCTGCTCTGTGACTGGTACCAGCTGAGGCTCCGCTTTATCTCCCGCACCAACTCGCCCATTCCCGCCCGGATGGCAAAATCGATCTGTACCTGGGCCGGTTCGGTTGTCGCAGCGACTTCCCCCAGCGCTACCAGGATTTCCCCCTCTTCCTCCTTCATCCGCTGGGCTACCGAAAAATCGACCCCATAAGTCTTGGCCAGCGCTTCGGTCACGGCGTCCCCGCCAACCATAATGGTCCGGGTCAGTGCCAGTTTCCCATCCTGCAGCACCACAAAATGGGTTGCCCTCGCGCCGATACTCAGCACGGCCACCGTACCCGCCGGCGGGACCTTATAGCTGCCCGCGAAGACCCGCCACAGCGCAACGGCGGGCAGGTCGATGGCCGCCAGCCGCAAGCCTGCCTGTTGAAAGAGGTTGTAAAAATCGTGCACGGTCTTCAGCGGCGCGGCGACCAGCAGCACGTGCAGCTGCCGTGTTTTCTCCGTTCCCGATTCCCCCAACCTGATGTGGCGCAACACCAACTCCTCGAGCGGAACCGGAATGTGCCGCGACGCCTCCCACCGGACCGCCTGGTCAAACTCTTTATCCGGCATCACCGGCATCCGGACGTGCCGGACGATTAGCTTGTCTCCACTGATGGTGGTAACGGCCTCATCAATCTCCGTTCCGGCGCTTTGCACCGCCTGTTTTAACGCCAGAGCCAGTTGTTCGGACCGTATCCCGTCCGTAAAGGCGTCGGGCGGCGTCGGAAACCGGCCGATAGCCGCAATTTCAATTCCCGCACCGGTTGCCCTCGCCTTTGCCACCCTGATCTCGCGGGTCCCGATATCCACCCCGGCCAGCGCCGTTTTCCCGGGAAGCCACTGCCGCCACCAGCGGTTAACCCTCCACGCCGCTGTATCCATGCGGCGCCGGATCACGCCCAGCACTCCCTGCTGCACAGGCAAACCTCCGCTTCAGTTTCCAACCTAATCGGTGTGTGTCAAGTTCCTAGAATATAGAAATAAGCCGCTGAATCAAACTTACAACTCCTTCCAGGAATCAATCGTAACCGTATAGGGCATCCCCGGCGGGTAGCATTTGAAAAGTTGTGCATTATAAGTGAGTCGGGTATTCGCCGGCACCCCGTGACGCCAGCAAGGACCGTGGCGGCGGCCACCGGCGCCTATGGTGGCCGGTTCAAATGCCCAGGTTGTAACGGCGCCGTCGATCCAGACCGAGTCTCTCTCGCTGGTACACAGGGTATCACCGCATAGAATTATCGCCTGCACGGGATTATTATTGCCATAGAAGAACGTGTCCCGCAATGAGATAAGCCCGCGCACATTATTGACCGGGTCATTCGTGGAAAGATAAGCACCATTGCGAAACTCGATGTACGTAGCAGCTACGATAGTAGCCCGCCCGGTGTAGTTAGAATAATAGCCATCTATTATAGCCTTGCCGTTAACAAAGTAAACCCCGTTCATGTTCTGCAGCTCGCTACTTGTAAAGCGGTAGTCACCTGAAAAGTAATGGTCAGCCCCGTAGCTTTCGGCTATCGCTCTATAGTAAGCCTTTGCCGTTTCCGTTGCGCTGATGCTTGCCGGGAAATAAGGAATTTGTCCGGGGTCATCAAGGGTATGGGTACCACCCGTAACAAGGTCGCCTGGATTAACATGCGGCGACTGGGACGATACAGCAACGGTTCCTCCAGCCCATATACCTCCGTTAACCACAACACTGCCACTTTTGCACCCGCTGTCCGTCGTGATGTAAACGTTTCCACGTGTATAAACATTCCCGCTAACCACGGGTCCACTTTGCATCATTGACTCTTTTACCGTGAGCGTGAGCAAACTGGGCGTGCTGCCACCGGCCCCGCCAAAGATCAGGTTGGTCGGCTGAGCGTCGTCTCCAATAACAGCGGTGGTGCTGGAAATTGTCAGCTCGTCCCCCGGCCTTTCCCCTGCAATATGCACCCCACCCTTATCCGTAACTCCTTTACAGCACATAAACGGGTTGTAGCTGATCGTCACTTCTGCCTCAACCCGCTTGCGGGCCCGGGGGGTGCCTGCCGGATAACTCCCGGCACTGTAAACTTTAACCCGGACACTGCTTTCCGACCTGGGGGAAAGCTCGGTCACGGTCACCTCTTCGATCATTCCTCCACCAAACGGGAGCCCCGTGAATCCGTCCCGCCACAGCGGGTCAACCTTCAGTTTGCGGAGCGCCAGTTCGATGCCGGCATCCGCCACATACAGGGCCTGCGTCCGGTCCAGTTCCCCGGCGGAAGCCTGCCGGCTGTAGGTGGCAATGGTCAAGCCGGCCGTGCCTAGGGCGGTCAGGAGCACCACCACCATCAGCGCCGCCAGCAACGCGTGCCCCTGTTCACTTCGGAGCATCTTTACCCTCCTGTCCTATCTTCCGGGTAAACTTTAAATTCAACTCATTTACTTCTCAATTCTGAGCACATTGACAGCTATTACGGGCTGCGCGCGTAAACCGATGTCCGCACCGAAACCTCGCCGGTTTTCGA
>JASEJH010000018.1:750-5276 GCA_030016455.1 Thermoanaerobacteraceae bacterium | reverse complement strand
CTCTTTCCATTAAGCTCAATTTTCACTACCCCTGTGCTCAGTTGAGAGAAATAGACCCCCGTTATCACGCCGGTGGTTACCGGCTGAAAAAAACCGTCACCAGCCTTTCGCTCTAATTCACCGTGTGTTTCATCAAAGCGGTAGTAGACAGCGGTGCTGGTAGCGCTATCTTCAAACCCAAGCGTCTTACCCTCATCCAAGATAACAACCGAGTTTGCCTTAGCCCCCCGCACCTCGCTCGCCACTTTATCCGCCGCGATCCGCAGGTTGTCCACCACCTCGGTATACTCCTCCGTCCACAGCCAGTCCCGGACCCCGCGCTCGTAAAGCAGCAGGCTGCCGCAAAGCACTACCGCCATCAAAGTCGCCGCGATGACGGCTTCTACCAAAGTTAACCCTTTCTCGTTCAGGTAAGACTTCATATTTTGCTTCGCCCCATAGTGAGGTCAATCTGCCTGAACCCGCCGCCAACGGGATAACAGACGGTAACCGTTACCGTTTTATAGACTGTTCCAACGATGCTACCTTCGTTTACCGCTATTCGGTAGGTAAAATCTGCTATTGCAGGGTCAGAAAGATCGAAGTATGTCCACTCGGTTACACCGATAAGCTCGTCATAAGGAACGCCCTGCAACTCTTCCAATCTCCCTTGCGCCAGGTTGACCGCCTTTACCTTCTGCCGCGCCCCGGCTGCCAGCCGCTTGTTCACGTCGTAGGCGGCAAAAAGCCCGGCCGCGACGATCCATAGGATCACCGCCGCTACCAAGACCTCGGTCAAGGTTAAGCCGCGTTGGTCTCGCCACACCACAGATCCCACCTCAAAGCGCTGCCGTCTTACGGCGGCGGGTCTTTTGATTCCCTCACCCGGCCGGTCAAGCTTGATACTATCACGTACCAGGATTCTCCCTTCGTGTTCTCCAGCCTGGCGGTACCGCTATAAGTAGGTACTCCGTTCCCTGAAGAACTGAACCGGAATTCCTCCTGGCAATCCTTCGTAAAACCTGATGAATCTATGTACTGGGCAGCGAACCGCACCCGGCCCGGCAGTTCGACCCGTTTCTTTTCTATCCAATTGGTCCCTTCCTGGTAAAAAAGTTTGTAATACATTGGGCTTGAGACCCTATACAAATACACCCTTGTCGTAACGCCTCGCTCTAACCCCAGATCCCGTGCCGCCCTCAGGTCACTGACCATCGTTCGCGCCGCGGTTCTCAGTTCCCAATGCGCCATGTTCCGGTTGAGACTAATCGTGGCCACGCCGGCCAGAACCCCGATGATGACCAGCACCACCAGGATCTCGGGCAAGGTGAAGCCCGCTTCCCCAGCCAGATACTTCCTAATGCCCCTGCCCTGCAAACCAAACCACCCGCAAGACAGCCTTTTCTGCCCCAAACCCCTATTTTTAAACTTGAACTTCAAAACGTAAAACGTCAAACGAACCCCAGAGGTCCATCCCCACACCTACAACGCAGAACGGACCCGGAGTTCCATCCCCTTCAGCTTAACCGTGAACCTTTTTAACCCATCCCGAAACACAAACGGTACCACCTGACCAGTTCCTCACCCCAGAGCATGGCAACCAAAAACCCGGCGGAGAGATAAGGCCCGAAAGGGATGTAGTCTTTGCGCGTTCTTTTCCCCGCAGCAATCAACACAAGACCGGCAACACTCCCCAAAACCGCCCCCAAGAAAAGGCCCAGGAGCACTTTCTGCAAACCGAGGTAAAGCCCCGCAACCGCCGCAAACTTGACGTCCCCGCCGCCCATCCCGCCCCGCGTCACCCAGCCAAGGAACAAGAGCGCCCCGCCCGCGATCAAAGCCCCCGCCGCCGAACTTTCGAGGCTGACGTCCCGCGCCAGCGGCACCAGCACCGCCGCTCCGGCCAGGAGGCCCAGCACCAGCCGGTTGGGAATCAGCCGGTGCTCCAGGTCAATCAAGGCCGCCGCGATGAGTCCGGCAGTGAAAAACAGGTACTTGACCAGCACCCAGATAAACCGGCTCTCCTGGGGAAAGGCACCGGCCTCCGCCTGGGACCGTAATACGGCGTACACCAGGAGGAAAAGCGCCGCCGTCAGGATCTCCACCGCGGGGTAGCGGGGGCTGATCCGCCCTCCGCAGCGGCGGCACCTCCCGCGTAAGACAAGGTAACTCACGACCGGTACCAAATCGTACCACGCGAGCCGCACCCCGCAGGCCAGGCAGTGCGACGCCGGCCGGATGATACTCTCCCCCCGCGGCAGCCGGTAGATGAGCACGTTGAGAAAGCTACCCGAAAGAAGGCCGAAAATAATAACAGTCAACACCCAGTAACTATGCACCTTTGGTCACTATGGCTTTAGATCTAAGCCTCCAGACTCCGTCTGTTCAGCTCCTACGCCGTCAGGGGTGGCTACAATGTCGTCATTACCACCGTCAGCTTTATTGGGTCCTCGGGAATAGATCGTAAAGGTCGAAGCTGACGGCTTTGCCTGGTAATACTGGCCCCACGGATCTTTGGTATCGGCGTCAACAGTAACCCCACCGTTGTTCAGTGTACTAACCATTTCGGGAACGGTGTCGGGATACTCTCCGGTCTCACTTTCGTTATAAGCAATCTCCAGCACCGACCGCATCATACCCAACTCAGCCTTGGCCTGTCCGATTCGGGCCTTGTCCGTCTGCTTGATAAACTGCGGCAACGCAATGGCCACCAGGATACCGATGATCGCCACCACCACTAAAAGCTCAATCAGCGTGAAACCGCGTTCATCTTTGCGCATCCGCCCGAGCCGCTCTACCAACCGTGAAAACACCCTTAACAACCTCCCTGGAAAGATTTTTGTTGTTTCTTCATTCATCCGATACCCCGAAAAAAACTTTGTTAGGGGGTTTTTCAATCACTTCCTTCGACAACTTTGAACGCTCTGAGAAGCAGCCTGTCCCCTTTTCTCCCCTTTGAACATTGAACATTGAACGTCGAACGGACCCTAAACCTCATCCCCATAGTTACAACGTCGAACGTAGAACGGACCCCAAAAGTCCATCAGTTTGAGCCGAACCTCGAACTTCCTACCGTATCGCGCCGTAAATCGAAAAGATCGGCATCAGGACCGACAGGATGATGCTGCCGACAATTCCACCCAGGATAAGAATCAAAAGCGGCTCGACCGTAACCGAAAGCCTCTTCACCGCCACCGCCACATCCTGTTCGTAAAACGCGGCAACCTTTTCCAAAAGCTCCTCCAGGGCCCCCGTTTCCTCGCCGATGGCTATCATCCGGGTCACAACAGGTGTGAAAACGCCGCTCTTTTCCAAAAGCCCCGCTATCGACCCCCCTTCGCTGATGCTTTCGATCGTCCTCTCAATCGCCCGTTCGATAACCACGTTCCCGGCGCCTTTCTCACCACTTCCAAGGCAATGACAACCGGAACCCCGCTTTTGAGCATGGTGCTCAAAGTCCGGGCAAACCGGGCGATGATCACCTTGTGCACCACCGGCCCGGCGAGCGGAAGCCGGAGGACCAGGCGGTCCCCGATTTCTTTTCCCTCAACCGTAGAACCGAAAAAGTACTTCAGAGTGGTCACCAGGAGGATCAGCGCCGGCACCAGTAGGTACCAGAAACGCCTGACAAAAACGCCGACCTCTAAAAGCATCTTCGTGGGCAGCGGCAAGGGCACGTTCAAATCGCCGAGAATACGGGCAAAAGCAGGGAGGACGAAGGTCAACATCACCCCGACGGCCAGGGCCGTGATTGCCAGAACAACAGCCGGGTACGCAAGCGCATTGCGCACCTCTTCCCGGATTTCGTGCTCCTTTTCAAAATGCACCGCAAGGCGTGCGAGAATCTCTTGTAAAGCGCCGCTCACTTCACCGACTTCGAGCATCCGCGTGAAAATCGGCGGAAAAACCTGCGGAAAAAGACCGAAGGCATCGCTCAGGCTGTAACCTTCCTCCAGGTGGGTGACGACCTTTTGGAGCACCCTCCCGAAGTAGACGTTTTCCACCTGCGCCGCCAGGATACTGAGCGCTTGAAAGGCCGGCACCCCGGCTTCAACCATTACCGCAAACTGCCGGCAGAACAAGGCTAGGCCGCGCTGTGACACGCGCGGCCCTAAAAACCCTGCGCCTGCGATTTCCCGCTTCTTTCTAAGCGCCGGACGGACGTCAACGACAAAGAGGTTCTTATTTTGTAAAGCGCTGACCGCCGCTGCTTCCGTCTCTGCCTCTAAAGATCCCTCTACCGGTTCACCTGTCAAGCTCCGCGCCTTATATGCAAATAGCGGGGCCAAACCCTGTTTCTCCCCTTAACTGCCGAAACAAAAATAGACTGATAAGGAAACATTCGACAAAAAGACTTGGTTTCCTGCTAAATTGCTTAGAATTGAGTATTTTTCAAACAGCTACCGCAGAAGTTCCGTGTCGTGTACGTGCAGAACCAGCTCTTCGTGGGTTATCAAACCTTCTGAGTGAAGCTTTTTCAAGCTCTGAGCAAAGGACTGCATCCCATAGCGGGCGCCGGTCTGGATGACTGAAGGTATCTGGTAGGT
>JASEJH010000018.1:0-740 GCA_030016455.1 Thermoanaerobacteraceae bacterium | reverse complement strand
TTTGCACCGCCGGCGTAAATACAAGAACCTCGACCGCCGCCACCCGGCCTTTCTTGTCCATCCGGGGAAACAGCTGCTGGGATACGATCCCCTGAAGCACCCTGGAAAGCTGCATTCTTACCCGGCCCTCGTGGTGCGGCGGAAAGACGTCCACCAGGCGTTCGATCGTCAACGCCGCGTTCGGAGTGTGCATCGCGGCCAGCACCAGGTGACCCGTTTCCGCAGCGGTAAGGGTGATGGCGGCAGTTTCCACATCCGGCATCTCACCGACCAGGATGACGTCCGGATCTTCCCGGAGTGCCGCCCGCAGGGCGCCGGCGAAATTACCGGAGTCGTCGCCTATTTCGCGCTGGTTGACAATGGACCGGTTGTGACAGTGCAGGTATTCAATCGGGTTCTCCAGGGTGATAACGTGGCAGCACCGTTCACGGTTGATCAGGTCAACCATCGCCGCGAGAGTGGTGGACTTGCCGCTGCCCGCCGGACCCGTCACAATCACCAGGCCGCTTGGGCGCCGGGCAAGACCGGCGACCGCGTCGGGGAGGCCGAGTTCCTCTATCGAAGGAACTTTGGCGCTCAGAACGCGGATGGCCACCGCAGGGCTGCCGCGCTGCCGGAAGCAGTTCACCCGAAACCGGCCCAGGCCGGGTACGCCGTACGCGAAATCACACTCCCCGGTCCTCCGGAATTGTTCCATCCGCTCTGCGCCCGTCAACTGCTCTACAAGCAACTCAACCTCT
>JASEJH010000189.1:247-4065 GCA_030016455.1 Thermoanaerobacteraceae bacterium | reverse complement strand
AGCCACCCCGGCCCAGAAAGGAAGCGTCAGGTCACCGACGCCGATGTCCTTGAGGCTGAAAATGCCGGCACCGAGAATAATCGGCGTCGAGAGGAGGAAAGAAAACCGGGTCGCCGCCTCCCGCTCCAACCCCAAGAAGCGGGCCGCGGCAATCGTCGCCCCGGAGCGCGAAACGCCGGGGACGATGGCGAATGCTTGGGAAATGCCGATTAGGAGCGCGTCGCGCCACCCCACCTGCCAGATTCCCCGAGCCCGCGCCCCCCGGTGGTCCGCCACATAAAGCACCACCCCCATCAGGATGAGCATTGTTCCCACAAGCAGCGGCGCGCGAAAAACCGTTTCCGCGTACTGTTCCAGCGCCATCCCGGCCAGAGCGCCCGGCACCGTAGCAGCCACCAGGTACCAGAAAAGCCGCCCTTCACGGGTCCTTGTTCCTTTAAGACCATCCCGCGCCAGGACAAGCCAGTCGCGCCAGAAGTAAGCCACCACCGCCACCAGCGTCCCCAGGTGCAGTGCCACGTCAAAGGCCAGACCCGGATCGCGCCAGCCGAAAAGCCACGGTACCAGCACCAGGTGCGCGGAACTCGAGATCGGGAGAAACTCCCCTAATCCCTGGACGATCCCTAAAACCACCGCCTCGATCAGACCCAAATGAAAGCCTCCCCGTAATCAGAATTAGGCCAAGAATCAAACTCTAAAAAATATAGGAATCCGGCGTACCGAATTCCCGGAGATCTTTCTAAGGGCTCGCATCCGACAAAACCTGATAATTCCTGAGCCGCCGTCTCGTCCGCCGTGGCCGCTCTCTTTCGCTAGGAGACCGCTGCAAAACTTCGCCTGCCCGGCACTCAACTCCGTGGGATAACCTGCACTCAGGCAAACAGGCGTTAGAGTATTCGGTATTCTCTTTCTCAGTGAGTTGAGTGCCGGGTCGTTTTTCGCGGCCTCCAGGCTTTCTGCCAAAGTTTGCCATCTGTAAGTAGATAGGGCCTGCTTTCAAGAAATCAGAGTTTTGCAACACTCTCCTATGGTCACAAGGCGGCGTAAAGGCCGTGTGCTTTGGCAAGAGTTTCCAGGTACTCCTTCTCCGGGTCGGAATCGCCGGTTACCGCCCCGCCGGTCTGGAAGTACGCCCGGCCGTCCCTCACGATGAAGGTCCGGATTACGATATTCAAATCCGCGTCACCCTGGAAACCCAGCCAGCCGATTGAGCCGCAGTAGATGCCCCGGCGCACCGGCTCCAGTTCTTCAATGATCTCCATCGCCCGGATTTTCGGCGCACCGGTGATCGAGCCGCCGGGAAAAGCGGCGGCTAAAAGGTCCACCACGTCCTTGCCCGGCGCCAGTTGCCCGGTAATGGTGGAAACCAGGTGAAAAACGGTGGCGTATTCCTCTAACACGTAGAGTTCCGGCACCTTGACTGAGCCCACCGCGCAGACCCGGCCGAGGTCGTTTCGTTCCAGGTCAATGATCATCGTGAGTTCCGCCCGGTCCTTTTCACTCTCCCACAGCTCCCGCCGGAGCCTTTCGTCCTCCTCCGGGGTGCGGCCCCGGGGCCGCGTTCCCTTGATCGGCCTGGTTTCCACCACGCCGTCCCGTACCTTGAGAAACCGCTCCGGTGAGGCACTGACGACCTCCACCTCCGGAAACCGGAGGTAGGCGGCAAAAGGCGCGGGGTTCAGTTTCCGCAGGCGACAGTAGAGTTCCCAGGCCGTGCCTTTCAAAGGCGTCGCAAAACGCTGAGAAAGGTTGACCTCGAAAATGTCCCCCGCCGCGATGTACTCCCGGGCGCGCGCAACCGCAGCGCAGTAGGTCTCCCGCGTGAAGTGCTCTGCCAGGGCCGGCAAGGGAGGCAACGCCCCGGCTCCGGCTACGGCGGCCGTTCCCGAAACCGCGCCCCCGGGGGCTTGCGCGATTTTCCTGCGCCACCGGGAAATTTTTTCTTCTGGAATCCTCCCCGATAACCGCGGCGTGCAGAGACAAACCGTGCCGGCCAGGTGGTCCACCGCTACGACGGCGTCGTAGAAACCGAGGTAGATCTCCGGCAGCCCCAGGTCGTCCCGGGCCAGGACCGGCAGGCGCTCGATCTGCCGCCCGAGGTCGTAGGCCAGGTAACCCACCGCCCCCCCGAAGAAGGGCGGCCATCCGCCAGGTGGTCCCCCCGGACTGATCCGGTAGGAATCCAACACCTGCCGCAAAAGGGGGAGGGGGTTTCCCTTAAACTCCTGCGTTGAATCGCCCCGGGAAACCGCAACCTTCGTCCCCTTGCTCCGGAAGACCAGGAAGGGCTCCACGCCGAGAAAGGAGTGGCGGCCAAGGCGGTTTGGGGCCAGGGCGCTTTCCAAGAGAAACGCATAACCGGCCGCCGGCCCACCCAAAGCGCTAAAAAGCCGCGCCGGGTCCGGTTCAGCCGGCACTTCTTCGCGGTAAAAACCCGCCAACACCTTCCCACCTTTCCTGCCGGGTCACTCTTTAAAAGACTGCTTGAGAAAGCTTTCTTCCAGGCTGAGGCCGGCAACCGCGTTCGCGGTAAGGGGAGCAAAATCGCCCCGCAGAAACCGGTAGTACCCCGCCGCGGCCACCATCGCCGCGTTGTCGGTGCAGAGCACCGGCGGCGGGATGACCACCCGGAGACCATGCTTCCGCGCCCGTTTCAACAGCGATTCCCGGAGGTAGCCGTTGGCCGCAACCCCTCCCGCCAGAACAAGGGCCCTGGCGCCGTGAGCGTCGGCAGCGGCCACCGCTTTGGCCACCAGCACTTCCGCCACCGCCGCCTGAAAGCTGGCCGCCACGTCGGCAAGGTTGACCCTGCCCTCCCGCCGCGCACGGTACAGGTAGTTGACCACCGCCGTTTTTAGTCCGCTGAAACTCGTATCGAAGGTGTCCTCTTCCAAAAACGCCCGCGGCAGCGGCACCGCTTCTGGGTTTCCTTCCCGCGCCAGTCGTTCGATCGCCGGTCCGCCCGGATAACCCAGCCCTAACACGCGCGCCACTTTATCAAAAGCCTCGCCGGCAGCGTCGTCGCGCGTCTGCCCTATGAGCCGGAGTTCGCTGTGGCCGGCGGCGTAAACAATATCAGTGTGCCCTCCGGAAACCACCAGGGCCACAAAGGGGAAGGGAACATCCGGCTCTACCAGCAAGCCCGCATAGATGTGGGCCTCGATGTGGTTGACCGTGATGAGCGGAATCTCGAGGGCCAAACAAAGACTCTTGGCCGCCATCAATCCCACCAGAAGCGAGCCCAAAAGGCCCGGGCCATGGGTCACCGCCACCGCCCGGAGGTCAGCAAACCCGACACCGGCCTCCGCCAGCGCCGAGGCAATAGCCAGGTTTAGGGCCTCAAGATGCTGCCGCGAAGCCACTTCCGGCACGACGCCGCCGAAACGCCGGTGGATTTCCTCCTGGGAAGCAACTACGTTCGAGAGCACAGTACGCCCGTCGGCCACAACCGCTGCGGCGGTTTCGTCGCACGAGGTTTCAATTCCCAGAACCAAAACGCTCAAAATTTGTCCCTTCCCTGAAGGCATCAGCCGGGCCGGCTAATCCCCTTTATCCCCCTGTTGCAGGTCTTCCAACCACATGATGATCGCATCTTCGTTGTTATCCCGGTAGTACTGTTTGCGCACTCCTTTTTCCTTAAAGCCGAATTCCCGGTAAATCTTCCGCGCCGTACGGTTGGAAGGGCGCACTTCCAGGGTCATCTTCCTGAGACCCCGTCCGGCCGCGCGCCTGATTAACGCCCGCAAGATCCGCCGCCCGATACCCCGGCCCCGGAAGTCCGGATGAACGGCGATATTCGTAAGGTGGGCCTCATCAAC
>JASEJH010000189.1:0-237 GCA_030016455.1 Thermoanaerobacteraceae bacterium | reverse complement strand
ACCAGCCACATCCCTCCATAGCCCACAACGCGGCCGTTGGACAATGCAACCACGTAGTCCGCCAGCTCGTTGAGCAGAATTTCAAACAAGAAGGTCTGCCGGTCCCAGGGCAGCGGAAAGGAAACCGCCTCAATCGCCAGAACTTCATCCAGGTGTTCCGGCTCCATCGCGGTTATCTCGACCTTCAGCTCCTGGTTTTCCCTGTGAGACCGCCGCAAGAATCTCGCCTGCCCGTTG
>JASEJH010000188.1 GCA_030016455.1 Thermoanaerobacteraceae bacterium | reverse complement strand
CAACCGGTAACTTCCTTAACAACACTCTCGCCTCCCATAAGCCTAGAATTGAATGGTATCCGGGGTTTACTCTCGTCCCTCCTCGTCAGTTTTCTTGCCAAAAAACAAAGTCCCAGAATTTGCTCCCGGGACTTTGGCGCAAAAGAAGACAAACGTATTATTTACCCGCGGCGGCGTAGGTAACGCCTGTCTCTCTTCCGCGCTTACGAGGTTAGCTGACGGGTTCGGGTCGAAAGCTAACCCTACCCGACATTCAACTCGCTTCTCCTCCCTTTGTTATGATCCAGGATAAACCATCAGCCCAACGAATAATAAGACAAAAGTTGAGTGTCGGGATTCACCCCAAAAACTGGTTCCCCCGTTTCTCCGAAGAGAACTCAGCGATCTATTCGGTTTTCGTTAAATAAATTCTAACAGATGGCGCAATCCTTGTCAATAAACCGGTTAGGTTGTTTTACCTCTTCAGACCCGTACCCTCCCTACGACTCAGGAATTATCGCAGTCGCCTGCCCGTTCGGCAGCACGTCCAGCAGCCGCAGCGCAACAGCGGCCCTATCACTGAGCGCCGGGCACCCGGGGCAAACCCTTCATCATCTCGTTCAGATCGGTGACCTGTACGCCCGCCGGCAGCTTGAAGGTTTCGGGAGGCTGCGGCCCGACCTTCAGGTTCTTGTATTCCATCACTACCTTGGTACCGTCTGGAGCCGTTGTTTCAACCCGGATGGGAATCCCGTAATCCTCGCGCACCCACATTTTTACTTCGCTGCCGTCCGGACTCTGAATCAGCACCACCCTGCATTTAACCCCGTCGTAAACCGTCGTTTCCAGGACTTTGGCGGCAGCCGGATCGGTGTTCTCAACGTAATCGGTGGGGCTTTGCGTCTCCTCGCCCTGCTCTCCCGCGGAAAGCTTGACCGCCCTGTTCTGGTCCGGATAATAGGTGTAAACCGTATTCGTCTCGCCGTCTACAAGCGTGATTACCCGCTGTCCGCTGAGCGTACCCTCGGTCCGCATCTTTTCGCCCTGCATCCAGACCTTGCCGGTCATTTTACCGGCAGGCATCGTCAAAATGTACTCGTAAGACATGCCCTCGATCTTTTTCCCCTTCGCAAACACTTCAGCTAAAGGTTCCTCCCCGGTTTCTTGGCGCTCAGACGATTTGGCAGGCGCGGGCTCACCCCCCGCCTCTTTCTTGCCCCCACCGCAGCCCGCAAGGCAGACAAGAAGGGCCGCGGCCACCCAAAACAGCGCCGCTTTTCTCATCCAAGTGACCATTTAATTAACGCTCCCCTTTCAAGTGGTTTCCGAAAAAGCCCGACGCCTGCGAACAGGCCCGTGCTCCCGATCCCGCACCCGGACCCGGGTCACAAGTAGCTGGCGGTTCAAGGCGCCCTCGCCCTTTTACCTCCCCGGTTCGGCCTGTAAAAATGCATCCCCACAATTAGGGTTCTTCCCCTTATTCTCCAAGAAAGTCTACGTTCTGGCAAGAGCTTTTGTACCCCTCGTTAAACCAACCGGCCCAAAAAACTAAACCTACTGCACCGTCTCAATTTTTTTGATTTCGCCGGGGATCTCCACCTCCACCGTGCGCCCGTCCTGGGTGGTAATGCGCAACCTGGTTTGTTTCCCGCTTCCCCCGCCCGCGCCTTTACTGCCGCCGCCCTGCTCGTTCTTCTTCTTTCCGGCACCGCCCGAAGAGCTGCCGCTTCCTCCGCCGCCCCCGTATTTCTGCCACCGTTCGGTAAGCAGGTAGAGGCTTTCCGGTCGGATGAGGCGTACGGGAACCAGTTGCGCCGGAACGCTCAAGTCGCCGTTTGGAACCCTGGTCTCGTAGCGCCACTCGCCCTTCTTCACCAGTTCCACCGCCGCGGTGAGCGCCGCCCCGCCCAGTATTTCGGGCTGGACGTCCACCTCTGCTTCGTGTTGTCCGGCGCTCAACAACTCGGTCGCCCTCAGGTCGGCCCCCACACCGGCCGTTACTACCGCGTCCACCAGGCCCCGGGCGCGGAGCACTTCGATCGCCGCCACCGCCAGGCGGCTGTCGGCCGCCGCCACCGCGTTAACGGCATTCCCGTACCGCACGAGAATCCCTTCCATAAGGGGCGGCACCGCACCGGGCTCAGCCTGGGGAATGTTTTCCACCAGGACCTCGACCTGCGGGTAGCCGCTAAAAAACTCCCGGAAAGCGGCGGCCACCGCCTCCATGCCCGGGTTGTCAGGATCCCCGCTCAAAAACAACACCCGCGCCGGCGCTCCTCCGCCGTCCGGGAGATTTTCACGGACGAATTGAGCCAGCAACTCCCCGGCCCGCGCGTGATCCGGGGCCACGTAGGCGTCCAGGGGTGCATCGGGCACCAGGGTATCCAGCGCCACGACTTTCACCCCGGCTTCCTTTAACCGCCGCACCATCCCCGCCGCCGTTGCCGGATCCACGAACTGGGCCACCACCGCCCGCACCCGCTCCTTTTTCACCAGGCGCTCCAGGTCCTTTTCCTGGCGGAGCGGGTCGCCGCCGGCATTCGCGAAGATAATTTTTACCCTGCCGGCACGGCCTTTTTCCTCCATCACTTTTCTGATGACTACGTTCCCGTCCCGGGTGGCATCGGCCACACTCAGGCCGATTTTCGTCAGGGGCATAACCGGCTTGCGTTCTGGTTTCCGGCTGCATCCCCCGGCCGGCCCAACCAAAAAGACCGCCAGCATGAAACCGGCCACCAAACGCTTCCAAGACATTTGCTTCACCCCGATCAGGCTGCCCTACCATTTATCTTGCCCCGGCCGGAACCACAAATTCTTTGCGGTTGGTGAAGAAACCCCGTCCGAGTTGCCACTCCGGTCTTAGATCGCGCTTCGGGAGCATAAAATGTACAGACGTCTGGCAGCCAAAACCGGGGGCTGAACCCGGGCCTGAAAGGGAGTGGTCAAGTGCTTTGTTCCTTCCGGTTTCGCCGGCAACAGCAACGGCAGCACCCGCTGCTGGAAGAATTCCACGGAGCACTCGCGCACCTGCGCTTCAGCCGCCGCCAGCTCGACTTCTGCGACCCCGAGTTTACCGACGCCACCGTCTTCAACATCGATGCCGCCGAGTGCCGGATCGTCGCCGTCTTGAAACAGGCTCGAAAGGAAGGAGTCACCGCCTGGTAAGAGAGCCGGAGAAAGGTGAACGCTCCGGACTCCTGAACCGGCTCCAAGGAAAAACAAGGCAGGAAACGTTTCTTTACGGCATTGAAAAAGAAACCTCTGGGGAAGTCTGGACGGAATTCTGCGTTTGCCCGGGGATATTAAAATTACAGGCGTTTTCCGTCGCCAGGGCCGGAGCCGCCTTTCAGCGCGAAGTAAGCCTTCCGAACCTGCTGAAAATCCTCCCATACCGGCCGCTTCTTGTGCGGATCGCGCAGGAGAGCCGCCGGGTGGTACGTGGCCATCAACTGCGCCCCGTACAGCGGGCCGAACCATTGGCCCCGCATTCTGGTGATCCTTGCTTCAGGACCCACCAAATACTGGAGCGCTGTGGAACCTAAGAGCACGATAATCCGCGGCCGGATCAGTTCGATCTGCCGCCTCAAGAAAGGGAGGCAGGCCTCGGCCTCTTCCTTGAGCGGAACGCGGTTGCCGGGTGGCCGGCACTTGACCACGTTGGCAATGTAAACCTCTTCGCGGCTGATGCCGCAAGCGTTTAAAATCCTATCCAGAAGCTGCCCTGCCGCCCCCACGAACGGCCGCCCGAGCCGGTCTTCGTCTGCTCCCGGCCCTTCGCCGATCAGCATCAGGATTGCAAAGGGGTTCCCTTCCCCGAAAACCACGGTAGACCGGTTGGCGGCCAGGTCGCACTTCCGGCAATCGGCGATGCTCGCCTTTAACTCTTCGAGAGTCTGGGGGGCAGCAAGGTCTTCAAAAGTGAGCTGCAACCCTTCCTTTATCCCTTTTCCCATTTCGTCCACTCCCGCCTTATTCCAAGCGTCATAAAAAAACGCCCGAAAATCAGCCCGGGCGCAAACCGTTTCCCCGCCGGGTAGAATTCAACCACCCTTTCCGGTAACTATTCAGGCGCGTCCGCGAGGCGCAGCTAAAGCTTGCGCATAGCTTTGTCAGCCACTCGGGCCGAATCCTCACCCAGCACTCAGTTACGTCTTAATAAGATA
>JASEJH010000187.1 GCA_030016455.1 Thermoanaerobacteraceae bacterium | reverse complement strand
CCCGTATTTTGGGGGTCGTTAAACGCCTTTGCGAATCTTATTATCTCCCAAAGCAGGCGCTTTGTCAAGCGGCTGCAATTACTCGCTTTAGTACACCAACAGCTTCGGTATCAATATACCGGTCGTCAGTTAACCGCTATTTGTGAAATTTGCTGAGTGTCTTGCCGTCCGGCAGGAGGTCTTCGGGTGCCGGCTTTCCTGTTTTTTTACGGATCTGGTAACGTTGGCAGCTGGCGAAATCGCCGGAGCAGTAGTTCTTTATGTAAATGTTCTTCAGCAAGTCGGTTTTGAACTTGGCGTAAATCGGGCACTTCTCGTAAAACTCGCACATTGCCATAACTTCACAACCCCTCCTTAAAATTTCGGGTATTTATGAGAGTTTTCGACACATGCCCGATTAAATCCTGCCGGGACAGGTAATTTTTCTCTTAAATTTTTCTTTAAAGTTTCAAAAGGAAGTGCGCCGCCAAAACCAGTACCAGGGGCGCTCTTTGACCTTTCGGCCGGCAACCAGGGCCGCACGGCCCAGTTCCTGGTCCTGCCAGCGAAAAATAACTTCCCCCAGGCGCTGGCCGGGCTCCACCGGCGCCGCCGGTGCCGGGAAGAGCCGCACCTCCTTTTGCAGCAGATCTTTCTGCTCGCGCGGCAAAGATACGGTTACCGCCCGGTCGGCCACCAGCGGGACGTCGGGCAATCGGCCGTCCTTCACCCGCAGGCGGGTGTAATACTCGCCGCGGTTGCAGGCGGGGAGTTTTTCCGCCGCCTCCATCCCCCACGCAAGCAGCCTTTTAGCGTCCCAGTAGCGGCCGTCGCTGTGCAAGACCACCGCGATCAGGTCCCGCCCCTCCAGGGACGCGGAGGCAATCAGGCACTGCCCCGCCTTGTCCGTGGTTCCGGTCTTGACCCCCGTCAGCCCGGGAAAGCCGCCGTGGAGCAACCGGTTGGTGTTCCTGACCCGCAGCTTCCGCGGCGGCTCCACCCAGTGAACGGTTGACTCCCGGGTTCGAACCAGGGACGCGAAGTAGGGGTTCCGCAGGGCGTAGCGGGTCAAGGCGGCCAGGTCCGCGGCGGTGCTGTAATGGCTCGGGTGCGAGTATCCGTTGGTGTTGACAAAGTTCGTTTTCCGCATCCCGAGTAAAACCGCCTTGGCGTTCATCCACCGGACGAACGTGTCGTGGTCACCCGCCACTCCCTCCGCAATCGCCACGGTGGCGTCGTTGGCGGAGCAGATCA
Organism: Thermoanaerobacteraceae bacterium; assembly: GCA_030016455.1. Classification (GTDB taxonomy): domain Bacteria; phylum Bacillota; class Desulfotomaculia; order Desulfotomaculales; family Ammonificaceae; genus Yes71-27. The sequence continues at coordinate 2,913 of JASEJH010000187.1, read as the reverse complement.
GGGCTGCCTTCAACAACTCCCCTAACTTGATCCGCTCACCCCTCCGGAGGTCGATGTCGGAGCCGACCCAAACCCCGGCCGCCTTCCGGCTCACCGTCACCTCTTCGCCGGGGTCGGCGAGTTCCATGGCCAGAATGCAGGTCATGATTTTGGTGAGGCTCGCCGGTTCACGCCGCTGCGTACCGTTCTTGGCATAAAAAAATACGCCGGTGTCGGCATCCATCAAAGCTGCGGCGTCTGCCGTCACTTTCGGCTGCCCCCACGCCTCAACCGGCCAGACCAGCAAAAGAATAAAGACCCACAGAAAAAAAAGCCGTCTGAGTTCAAGCCGCATCGCGTATCCCCTCTGGATTCTCCTCATCCTAAGCCCTATTTTTGCTCCCGCAAAGCATAATTAGAAACCCAGTGCAATAGCTTTTTAAGGAAAAGAGGGCACGCCATGGTTGCGGCCGTTTTATGCCGGGCCCAGACACGGCGATCGGCAGCAACCGGAACTTACGTCGTTACCCAGGGAGGAAAAATGAGGGTAATTTATTTAAATTTCCGGGTTCTAAAGCAGTCCCTTCTGCTTGCCCTTTGTTTTGCAGTCACGGCAGGACTCTTCACCTTCGCGACCCTGCGCCAGCCCTTCGCTTTTCCCACCGCGGCACAGAGCGCGCCGATCGTTTACCGCGTCAAGACCCACGAAAAGGTGGTCGCCCTGTCCTTCGACATCAGTTGGGGGACCAGAACACCGGGCCCCGTGCTGGATATCTTGAAAAAGGAAAATCTCCGGTGCACCTTTTTCCTCTCCGGCCCGTGGGTCAGAAAGTACCCCGAAATCGCCAAGCGGATCGCCACCGACGGGCACGAAATCGGCAGTCACGGGTACCGGCACATTAACCTGAGCCAGCTTCCCAAAGACAAGATCAAGGAGGAAATCGCTACCGCCCACCAGATCATTATCAACGTTACCGGGAAGGAGCCGCGCTTAATCCGCACCCCCAACGGTGACTGGGACGAAAAGGTAGTAAAGGCCGCTCAGGAATTAGGTTACACGGTCATCCAGTGGGACGTAGACTCCCTGGACTGGAAGAATCCCGGTGTGGAAACGATTATCCGGCGGGTATTGAAATTAGTGCGTCCGGGAACGATCGTCCTGATGCATGCCAGCGACAGTTGCCGGCAGACGGACGAGGCGCTGCCGGAGGTTATTGCCGGCCTGCGCCAGCAGGGTTACAAAATGGTGACGGTTTCAGAACTGCTCGATTACGGCCCCGGAGTCCTGGACTGAGTCCGAAAAACCGTCTGACAATACGCAACCCGGCACCCAACTCGTACATAAGAAGTGGTGTGTTGATCGTAGATTTTCCGGCTGAATGTTCGGAAAGGGCTGAGTGCCGGGTGGCTTTCAGCGCGTCGTTGGGGTCATCCGCCGGTTTATTTCCTGGATTTCCCGCGTGAACGCGGAAACCGGCTTCCCCCTGGCGATTCCGTCCTGAACGCGCTTAATCCGCGTGAAGGTGTCCGCATCCGCCGTGACCATCACCCGTCTGAGCCGCGGTTCGGTTTTTCTAACCCGGTCCGCCACCCGCTGCCGAATCCGTGTCGTTTCCCCTCGCTCCACGTCCGCGTTCAGGTTGATACCCACGTAGGCCGTACTTCCTACAATAACTACTGTGGCCTTGTTCACTCCCGGCACCCTGGCCGCCTCTCCGGCCAGCCGGCCGGCCACGCGGCTGAGTTCCCGCGGATCGGTGGGCAGCGGTTTGCGCGCCGGTTCCGGCGCCGGTTGCGTCGGCGACGCCGGCGGCGTCGGTTTTCGCTGGGGGGCGGTGCACCCTCCCGCCCAGAAGAGACCAACTGCAAACATCAAGGCAACGATGCTGAAAAGAATCTTCCTGCGCACATTCCCCCTCCTTGCTCCGGTTTGTTCTTAGTATCTCTTGCCGGATACCCAGCATACCAGGGTGACGCTGGAAAACAATGTTCGACAGGTAAACCAATTTAATTCCCTGCGCTTCGAACTCGGGAATAATCTCCTTAGATAGCTTGGGCCGTATTTAATCCTGTACCCCCCACATGACCGATAGCGATCGCGCTCCCACGCTCCAGCGCCGTTTGTGCCTCTCCGGAGCAAGCCCCGCAGCCTATTTACAAAAAAACATAAGACCTGCCCCTTACTTAGGAGAGCAGGCCCCGCTTTAAACAAAGGAGGATTCGCCCGCTAAAACGTAACAACTTCCCTGATTTAAAGCAAAAATTGCCGGAAGCGATTTCCTCTAAGCGGTCCGACGTTTGACGACGTCCGACAACGTTATCACCGGCGGTGCCACCAAAAGGCCAGAACCACCAGCAAAAGGAGCAAAACCACGATTGCAGCGTCGAACCGGTGGAACCACCCCTGAAGGATCTCCCAGTGCTGCCCTAATTTAAACCCCAGGTAAGTGAGCAGGAAACTCCACGGCAGCGAACCGAAGAAGGTGTAAAAGACGAACCGCTTGAAATTCATCCGGGCGACGCCGGCCGGAAAAGATATGAACGTCCGGATTACCGGCAGCATTCGGGTGAAGAAGACCGTGGCCTCCCCCCAGCGGGCAAACCAGCGGTCGGCAAAAGCCAGTTCCCGCTGGGAAATCCAGAAGTAGCGGCCGTAGCGCTCGAGAAAAGGGCGCCCGCCTTTGAAACCAAGATAATAGGAGACGATCGAACCGACCGTTCCCCCCACATTCCCCGCCAGGGCAGCCAGGAAGAAATTCAGCTTCCCCTGGGCCGCCAGAAACCCGCCGAAGGGAAGGATGACCTCACTGGGCAGCGGGATGTTGCAGCTTTCGATGGCCATGCCGATGGCGATGCCCCAGTAGCCCAGAGCGGCAATGTACTCGGTGACCGCGTTGATTACCTTCTCCAGCATCCGGCTTCATTCTCCCTCCC
>JASEJH010000186.1:1344-4153 GCA_030016455.1 Thermoanaerobacteraceae bacterium | reverse complement strand
GGAATTCGGCGACACCAGACTTGATGCCGGCACCGTTTTCGAAAGGAAAAGAGAGGAAAGATGCGGCGAAACCTGCGTAACTATTTCTTAACCGGGCTGGCGGTCATCCTGCCGGCGGCGGTTACAGCCTATATCCTGTGGAAGATTTTTGCGTTCGTGGATGGATTCGCCGGAAAACTGGTAGCTCAGCTCACGCCTTACAGGATTCCCGGGTTCGGGATCGCCGTCACCATCGTGTTGATCCTGCTGGTTGGCATCTTTGCCACCAACGTAATCGGCCGGCGCCTGCTCCTGTTTTGGGAAGAACTGGTTTACCGGATCCCGCTGGTCAATACGCTTTACCGGACGGCCAAAGAGATCGTCGAAACCTTCGGCGAAGAAAGGAAGCAGGTCTTCCGGCAGGTGGTGCTGGTGCAGTTTCCCCGCCCCGGCAGTTGGGCCGTGGGCTTCCTGGTAGGTGAGACCGGCGAAGTCATCAGGAACGCGGCGGGCCGGGAACTGGTAAAGGTAATTGTTCCGCACGTTCCGGTGCCGATGTCAGGTTTCCTGATTTTTTTGCCCAAGGACGAAGTAATCTTCCTCGACATTTCGGTCGAGGAGGGATTGCGGTTAATTGTTTCCACCGGAATAATTGAACCGAAAAACCTCTCGGGGAGCAACCAAAAGTGAAAGAGAGAGGTAAGGCTATTTGGCGGGCGAGATCTGGCAGCGGTTCGCAAGCCCGATTCTGGTAGGATTTCTTTTCAACCTGGCGGTAGAATCTTCGCGGTTGTTCATCCCGCTTTTAACCAGGGATCTGGGCGGCACAGATTTCGACGTTGGGCTGGTGGGCGCGGCGAACGGGCTGGCCTTCTTCGCCACGGCGTTCATCTTCGGCCGCCAGGCGGACATCTCCGGGCGGTTGCGTTTCGTCAGGATTGGACTGGCTTTAAGCGCGCTTGCTTTCCTGAGTCAACTGCTGGCCCGGGATGTGACCAGCCTGCTGGTAGTGCGGACGGCGGTAGGATTTACCCTGGGCATCACTACAGGCACGCTGCTGGTTTTTGCCTACGAAGACCGGGGCAAAGTGGGGGGATTCGTTTCTGCCGCTGCTCTGGGCTGGATCTTCGGCGACCTGGCAGCCGCTTTTTTAAAAGAATACCACCTCCTTTTTGGGTTGAGTTTCGTGAGTTGTGCGGCGGCCTTTTTCCTGAGCCTCCGGCTGCAAGAGCTGAACAGGCGCCTGGTGCCCCAGGCCCCGCGTTTTTTCCCGGTGATCCGGCGGAACCGCGCCGTTTACGTGCCTGTTTTCCTGCGCCACCTCGGCGCCTCGGCGGTCTGGATCATCTTCCCGCTTTTCTTGCGGGAGTTGGGCGCGGATAAGTTCTGGATCGGGCTGGTGGGCGCCACCAATTTCGCCGGGCAGGTGGTCCTGATGTCGCTGTTAGAGCGCTCCGCGGGGGTGGGCCTCTTCCGGCTGGGACTTTTTCTGTCCGGGACGGTCTTTTTGCTCTACACCGTGCTCACCCATTTCTACCAGGTCTTCCCGGTGCAGGTGATGCTTTCGGCGGCCTGGTCGGCGCTTTACATCGGGGCCTTGGTGCTGCTCCTCCGCTCCGGCGAAGAACGCGGCACAGCCACGGGTATCCTGATGGCTAACATAAACCTCTGCCTGGCGGCAGGACCTTTTCTCGGCGGACTGCTGGCCTCCTTGTGGGATTACCATGCACCCATGTATGCGGCGGCCGTGCTGAGCTTCGCCGGCCTTCTGTGGGCGCCTAAAAGGCCGTCGGTCGTCAGTCGTCGGTTGTCGGGTGCATAGGGAATCGCCGGGCTTCCAAATATTTAAGGTGGGAGAAAGAAGTGGGTTATCTCTGGTTCAACGGGAAAGTCGTAGTAGAAGATGAGGCGCTGCTGGCGCTGGAGCGGGGGTATTTATACGGCGACGGGCTTTTTGAAACCCTCCGGGTCTACGGCGGCCGGCCGTTCCTCTTTGAGGAGCACGTTGCGAGATTGACGGCAGGAGCAGAGGTGCTCGGCCTGCCCGGGATACCTGCGCCGGCCCAGTTGCGGAAGGCGGCAGAAGAAACGATAGCCGCCAACGACCTCCGGGAAGGCAGCCTGCGGCTGACCGTTGTCCGGGGCCGGGGCAGCGGACTCTGCCCGGTGGACAGCGGCCCCCCGGTGGTCCTGGTAACGGTGCGGCCGGGAAAGCCTTATCCGGAGGAGCTTTACACGCGCGGTTTCCGGGCGGTGCTGGTCTCTTTCCCCAGGAACGAACGTTCACCGGTAGTTTACTTGAAGTCCCTGAACTTTCTGGAAAACATCTTGGGCAGGAAGGAAGCCGTCGCAAAAGGGGCCGACGAAGGACTCTTCGTAAATACCTCCGGCCGCCTCTGCGAGGGAACCGTTAGCAATCTTTTCCTGGTCACCGGGGAAACCATTGTCACCCCCGATGTGGCCAGCGGGCTTCTCCCGGGAATAACCCGGAATCTGGTGTTGCGGTCGGCCCGGAACGCCGGTTTTGCGGTGGCGGAACGCCCGGTGGAACCGGCGGAACTCTTCGCCGCCGGGGAGGCGTTTCTGACCAACTCGCTCCTGGAAGTGATGCCGCTGGTGGCGGTTGACGGCCGCCCGGTGGGTAACGGCCGTCCCGGGTACGTGACGCAAACGCTGCGGGAGTTGTACCGGAAAGCAGTTGCGGAAAGCTTGGCAGTTCACATTTAATACCTCAAGAGCGCGGCGATCCCGTCGCATACTGCCAGACGCTCTGCCGCCGCTTCCGAAACCAGTTCGAGCCCGGTTTTCTTTTCGTATGCCAGGCGGGGCA
>JASEJH010000186.1:363-1334 GCA_030016455.1 Thermoanaerobacteraceae bacterium | reverse complement strand
CGCCGCTGCAGAAAGGACAGTGGGGCTGGCGCTGGACCAGGAGGTAACCGCAGTCGAAGCACTGGTAGGCGGTGCCCTCAAACGGCCACGCCACCACCACCACGTGCGCCCGTCCTTCCTGCAGCACCCCGAGCACGTCAGCCAAACCGATCGCCGCCTGCCCCCCCGACAGGGCTCCGTCCAGGACCCTGTCCACCAGGCTCAGTTCCCGCTGCCGCTCAAAGGCAAGCACCACCGGTTCCACGCGCTCGAGGACTTCGCTTTCCGAGGCCGACGCAAACATGTTCACTTTCCCCGCCACCAGCCTCGCCGTCTCTTCCGGCAGGAGGCGGAGCACTTCAGCAACGGCCTCCTCCTCACCTCCGATGACCAGTTGTCTGAAGCCTTCCTGCTCCGCCCAACTGGTTACCTGCTCGGCGACGGAGCGCCAGAAGGAAGCTATCTGTTCGTCCACCCGCGCGTCAAATGCGTCCCGGTTGCTTCCCTTGACGTAAATACCGTGGCCGGTCGCCGGCTTTAGATCCATCCGCCGCCAGTCGGTCGTATCCAGTACCAGACGGCTTTCTCCTTGAAAGGCCGCACGTCCGAGAAAGGCAGCCAAAAAACGGGCCTGAACCCTGTCCACGAGCACGATCCCGTAGGGTTTATACTCGTCTAAGAGCCACAGCAGCGGGGCCACGTCCGGTTGGCCGAAATGGACGTGGTTCAGCACCGGTACGGGAAGGGTGAACTCCCGCCAGAAATCCGGCCCGGCGAAAAGAGCCAGCCCTATGCCCCGCGGGCGGTAAAGGTTTACGTATTCGCGCACGCGTGTTGCCACTTCGCGCAGCACCCGCCGCTGTTCCCTGTCCGCACCTTCGGTGACTTCATCAAGCGCGTTCTTTACCCAAATGCGGTAGGCCGGGGGAGCGCTCTGGTTCTCGGGTTGGGCCGGATCCACGTTCAGTCTTTACCTGAACGTGGATCCGGCC
>JASEJH010000186.1:0-353 GCA_030016455.1 Thermoanaerobacteraceae bacterium | reverse complement strand
CACGTTCAGGTAAAGACTGAGGATATCACCGCGGTCGAGTAAAACTAAAGCGTCAGCATCGCGCCGGTTCAGCATAACGCCACCTCCTTTTATAGAATTCGGACCTGCGCCGGTACAAAGCATCCCACTATTTAATATTCTATCCGGAAATTCACAACATTCCCAAAATGCGAGACCTTCCGAGATTGGCACAGAGAGTAAAGTCACCGGTGCGGGCTTTCAAAGAATAGAAAGGACTTAATTTACTATTTTCGCGCCCAGTCAGAATATTCCTGCTCCGCTCCTTAAATTCCTGCCCCCATATTTTGTTAATTTTCCCGGGTGGCCGTTCCTCCTTCTCGCTCATAGTCTGG
>JASEJH010000185.1:2817-4171 GCA_030016455.1 Thermoanaerobacteraceae bacterium | reverse complement strand
CGGTTACGAGGTGTTTTTCGTCCAGAACTTCACGGACGTTGACGACAAGATCATTAACCGGGCTCAAGAGGAGGGAATGTCCCCGCAGGATCTGGCGGCCAAGTACACCGCCGCCTACTTCGATGACGCCGACCGGTTGAACGTGCGGCGGGCCGACGTTCACCCCAAGGTTTCGGAGCACATCCCGGAAATCATCGCGCTGATCGAAACGCTGGTCGCCAAAGGGTACGCCTATGCGGCCGGCGGAGACGTTTACTTCGCCGTGCGGCGCTTTCCGGAGTACGGCAAGCTCTCCGGGCGCCAGCTCGACGAGCTACTGGCCGGGGCCCGGGTCGAGCCCGGGGCGCACAAACGGGACCCGCTGGATTTTGCGCTCTGGAAGGCCGCGAAACCGGGCGAGCCTTCCTGGCCGAGCCCCTGGGGCGAAGGGCGGCCCGGGTGGCACATCGAGTGTTCGGCCATGGCTCTGAAGTACCTCGGCGTGAGTTTTGACATTCACGGGGGCGGGGCGGACCTGATTTTCCCGCACCACGAGAACGAGATCGCCCAGTCCGAGGCGGCCATCGGCAAGCCGTTCGCCCGCTACTGGCTCCACAACGGTTTCATCACCGTGCGGCAGGAGAAAATGTCGAAGTCCATCGGCAACGTCTTCCTGGTCCGGGAGGTGCTGGAACGCTACCCGGCGCCTGCGGTGCGGCTGTTTCTGATCGGAACGCACTACCGGAGCCCGCTCGATTATGCGCCGGAGTATCTTGAAGCCGCTGCCCGCAGCGCGGAGCGGCTTGAAACCTGTTTCCGGCTGCTGGAGGAAGCGCTGGAGAAGGCCCCTGCGGGCGGGGGCGGCGCCGATGCGCTGTCCGAGCGTTTGGCCGTTCTGGAAGCGGAGTTCCGGGCGGCAATGGACGACGACTTTAACACCGCCCGCGGCCTGGCCTGCTACTTTGACCTGGTCCGGGAGATCAACGCCGCGGTTCACCTGACGCCGCTGCTGCCGAAAAAGGTGCTCGAGCAGGCGGCGGAAATCTTCTGCGGTTTCAACCGGGTGCTGGGGATTTTTCCGGAGGCGGCAGGAAAACCGGTATTCGGTGCGGGCGCCAGGGAAGACGACCTGGCAACCCGGCTGCTGGACCTCTTGATCGCGGTGCGCCAGGAGGCGCGGCGGAAAAAAGACTGGGCTACGGCGGACCGCATCCGCGAAGGGCTGAAGGAGATGGGCATCCTGTTAGAGGATACGCCGGAAGGGGTACGGTGGAAACGGGGCTGAGGAGTCAGGAGTGTGCATCCGGCATTCGGGATTCAGGAGCCTGAAGTGGGGAGCCGGGAGGCAGGAGACGGGATTCAGTTTGCATAAAGG
>JASEJH010000185.1:0-2807 GCA_030016455.1 Thermoanaerobacteraceae bacterium | reverse complement strand
CGGTAACGTGACGATGTGCGCGGGTGCCACAGCCGGGCGGAAAAGGTGCGGAGGAAGTAAGACCGGAGGGAAGAAGGATTGACGGAGGTGCTTTACGGGCGTCATCCGGTGCGGGAGGCTCTAAGGGCCGGACGCCCCCTCAATAAGATTTTAATTGCGCGTGGCCTTGGCGGACCGGTGCTGCAGGAGGTCAAGAGCCTGGCGGCAGCCCGCGGTGTGCCGGTGCAGTTGGTGGAAAGGCGCGTCCTGGACCGGTTTGCCGTTGGGGGGGCTCACCAGGGGTATCTGGCTTTTCCGGCTGCTAAAGAATACGTGGACGAGGACGATATCTTGAGTAAGGCCAAGGAACCACCGCTGGTGGTGGTGCTGGCGCACGTCACCGACCCGCGGAACCTGGGGGCCATCCTGCGCACGGCGGCCGCGACTGGTGCGGACGGGGTGCTTATTCCGGCGCGGCGGGCTGCCGGGCTCACCGCGGAAGCGCTGAAGGCGGCTGCGGGAGCGGCGGAGTACGTGCCGGTAGCCCGTGTGAACAACATCAGCCGGGCACTCCGGTACTTGAAGGAGCGGGGCTTTTGGGTCGTGGGTGCAGAAGCCGGAGCACCCGAGGTGCTGTGGAACGTCGAACTTAAGGGGCCGGTAGCAGTGGTTTTGGGCGGTGAGGATTCCGGACTGGGGCGGGCGGTGCAGAAAGAGTGTGACTTTTTAATCCGGATACCGATGGTAGGGAAGATGACGTCGCTCAACGTTTCCGTCGCAGCGGCGCTCGTCCTCTACGAGGTTTTCCGTCAACGGCAGGAAGACGATGCGCGAACTGGTAATCGTTGACGGTTACAACCTGATCTTCCACCAGGAACTGATCAAGGAAACGGCGGACCTGGCCCACGCCCGGGAGCGCCTGTTGAACCGTCTGGCTCAGTATGCGGCACTCACGGGTATAAAAGTGGTGGTGGTATTCGACGCTTACCGGGTTCGGGGCGGGAAAGAGCATGCGGAACAGCGGGACGGGCTTACGGTGGTCTTTACCGCGGAGGGGGAAACGGCGGATACGGTGATCGAACGGCTTTCTTCCCAGCTTGCAGAGTACTGGGAGGTTTCCGTGGTGACGGCTGACGCCGCGGAGCAGCGCCTGGTGTGGGGCTACGGGGCGCTCCGCGTACCGCCGAAGGAATTCTCCGCCAAGGTTGACGAGACCCTGCAGTGCTCCCGACAAACGGCGCACAGTTCTCGTACCGGAGACGACTACCTGGAGAACCGGTTGGCCGAGGATGTCCGTGCCGTTCTGACGCGCTGGCGCCAGGGGAAACAAGAAACGTGAATTGCCGCCGGAGCGGCGAAATCTTCTTGACGGTAGTTGATCTGTTAGTTATAATGTGAAAAGTAGCAGCAGCGTCGGACAACCATTTAAGAAGTGGAGGCGATAGGTTGAGCCTCAGCAGCTTGAACCGGCAGGTTGCCCCAGCGTATGACGTAATGCAGGACGAAGAGGTCGTAGAGTGTGCCAGGGAGGGCGATATTGAGGCCCAGGAATATCTGATTAATAAATATCGAAACTTCGTGCGCGCGAAAGCCCGGTCCTATTTCCTCATCGGTGCCGACCGGGAAGATATCATCCAGGAAGGAATGATTGGGCTCTACAAGGCCATCCGCGATTTTCGTTTGGACAAACTCTCATCTTTCCGGGCTTTTGCTGAACTGTGCATCACGCGGCAGATCATCACCGCGATTAAGACGGCCACCCGACAGAAGCACATCCCGTTGAATTCTTACGTTTCTCTAAACAAACCAATTTACGACGAGGACTCCGACCGGACGTTGTTGGACGTCGTTTCCGGTGCCCGGCTTACCGACCCGGAAGAGTTGATCATTAGCCGGGAGGAGTTTGACCACATCGAGGGCAAGATCGGCGAACTGCTCAGTGCTTTGGAATGGAAGGTTTTGATCTCTTACCTCGACGGGAAATCATACCAGGAGATTGCCGAGGACCTGAAGCGGCACGTTAAATCGATCGACAACGCCCTCCAGCGGGTGAAGCGGAAGCTGGAACGCTACCTTGAAAAACGCGACAACTGAACCGAGTTTCAGGGGTTCGAAATTCAAGGGGCTGCAGCCCCTTAAATTTTCTGCCGGCAACTATTCAGACGCCCTGCGGGGCGCGGCTAAAGCTTGCGCGTTTCGTGAAGTCAGATGCAGGATGTCAGGGTCAGAGGTCAAAACCCCATAGAATTCACTACGCGAATTCCCTTATTTCCTTTTTCAGACCTCCGGCTTCCGACCTCTGAATAAAGTACGCTCCGGTTCGTCGCTCGTGGCTTCCGCGCTCTGCCCAGCGAGAGCCTGGCGTTCCGTAAGTATGATGTGACAGGCTGAATAGTTACTTTTGCTGCTGGTTTGAGCCGGGCTTTCTCCGCCTTGACGGAGAAAACCGGGTGTTCTATAATGTAAAAGCGGCGCTGGGGTAGCTCAACCGGCAGAGCGGCTGACTTGTAATCAGCAGGTTGTGGGTTCAAGTCCCATCCCCAGCTCCATCAACAGAAGTCAGCGGCCAGAGGTCGGAAGTCTGAGGAAGGGGTTTGCACGGCGAATCCCTATAATGTGACCGGACGGCGGAATAGTTGCTACAGATTGGATTTGAAAACGGTTTGTCTGTGTGATATACTAATAACATAGCACCGCGGGGTGGAGCAGCAGGTAGCTCGTCGGGCTCATAACCCGAAGGTCGTAGGTTCAAATCCTACCCCCGCAACCAAAACGCCCATATAGCTCAGGAGGTCAGAGCGCATCCTTGGTAAGGATGAGGTCGCCGG
>JASEJH010000184.1 GCA_030016455.1 Thermoanaerobacteraceae bacterium | reverse complement strand
TACCGGCATCAGGGACACCAGCATCCTGGCCACGCCGCCGCCCGACCGCCTTCCCGTGGAAACAGCCGTGGTGGAAGAAAATCCCGTTCTCGTCCGGGAGGCGATCCGGCGGGAACTCGCCCGGGGGGGACAGGTCTACTTCGTTTACAACCGGGTGGTAGGACTGGAGGAGGTGGCGGCCTGGGTGCAGGAACTGGTTCCGGAGGCGCGTGTCGCCCGCGCCCACGGCCAGATGCCCGAAGAGGAACTCGAACGGATGATGCTCGATTTTATCGCCCGGAAATACGACGTGCTGGTGGCGACGACGATTATCGAAAACGGGCTGGACATCGGTAACGTCAATACCCTCATCGTCAAAGACGCCGACCAGCTCGGCCTGGCGCAGCTTTACCAACTGCGCGGGCGGGTGGGCCGGACCAACCGCCTGGCCTACGCCTATTTTATGTACCAGCGGGATAAACTAATAAACGAAGCAGCGCGCCAGCGCCTGCGGGCTATCCGCGACTTTACCGACCTCGGGGCGGGCTTTAAAATCGCCAAGCGCGACCTGGAGATCCGGGGCGCCGGCAACATCCTGGGCGTGGAGCAGCACGGCCACATCCAGGCCGTAGGGTTCGAGCTTTACTGCCGCTTGTTGCAGGAGGCGGTCCGGGAGCTCCGCGGCGAGAAAGTGCTGCCCCCGGTGGAAACCTTGGTAGAACTCCCCGTTTCGGCGTACCTACCGGAGGACTACGTACCGGAGCACCAGAAGATGGAGGTCTACCGGGAGGTGGCTGGAGCGCTGACGCCGGAGGATGTGGAGGTCGTGCGTGCGACGCTGCGCGACCGTTACGGACCACCACCGCCGCCGCTTGAGAACCTGCTGTCCGTGGCGCGCCTCCGGGCGCACGCCCGCCGGTTGCGGGTCCGGCTGGTCACCCGCCAGGGGAAGTTTTACCGGCTGGTCTTCGCTCCGGGACATTCCCTGAAGGGCGAAAAGCTGGCCCTGGCCGGCAGGCGGTATGCTGCCCGTTTTTTACAGGAGGGAGAGGAGTTTGCCGCCCTCCTGCCTGCAGCGGGTGGAGACGAAGCGCCGGCGTTCCTCGAGAAGCTGACGCAATTTCTTGTAGAATTAAGTTGAACTCATTATAATGGGATTGGGATGTTTGTCCAAAGGAGGCAGAATGTCTTGGTAAAAAATGAATAACGTTTGCAGTGCTGCTGTATACTACACTATAGGAAACATAGGATTAGTCCCGGCAAGATATTTTAAGGGAGGTTAGGAAGACAGTGAAGGCAACAGGTATTGTCCGGCGTATTGACGACTTGGGCAGGGTGGTAATTCCGAAAGAGATCCGGCGGACCCTGCGCATCCGGGAGGGCGACCCGCTGGAGATCTTTGTAGATCGTGACGGCGAGGTTATTCTGAAAAAGTATTCGCCTATCGGTGAACTGGGGGATTTTGCCAAGGAGTATGCCGATTCACTGCACGAGGCGGTGGGACATATCGCGATGATCACCGACCGCGACACCGTTGTTGCCGTTGCCGGCGCGGCGAAGAAGGAGTTTCTGAACCGGCCCATCGGCCCGGCGATCGAGAAGGTAATGGAAAGCCGGCGGTCTGTGGTGATCAACTGTCCCGGTGAGGATCCCCTGTGCAAAGAATGTTTGACCGCCGAGAACGGGGAGTGCAAGTTTTCCGCAGAAGTGATCGCGCCGATCGTTACGGGCGGCGACCCGATCGGTGCGGTGGTCCTGGTGTCGCGGGAGCCGGGAGTAAAAATGGGTGAGCTGGAGCTGAAACTTGCCGAAACGGCGGCAGGCTTTTTAGCCAAGCAGATGGAACAGTAGACAGGGGTCAGAGTTTAGAAGTCAGAAGCCAGGAGCCAGGAGCCAGAATCCAGAAGAAAGAGGTAGAATTGAACTTCGAACTTCGAACTGACCCCCGGAGGTCCATCAGCTTAAGCTTGAACTTCGAACTGACCTTTAAGGTCAATCACTCTTAGCTTAGAAAGTGGGGTTGTGGTCACGGAGCGGATCACTATTTGTGGTCTCGGACCAGGAAGTCGGGAAGCCCTCCCCGTCGGCGTCATCGAGGTTTTACGTCAGGCGGGGGTTGTTTTTTTACGGACCGAAAAACATCCGGTGGTGCCTTTCCTGAAAGAAGAAGGTATCCGGTTCAGCACGTTTGACCGTTTCTACGAAGCGGAAGAAAGCTTCGAGAAGGTTTACCGGCGGATTGCTGATGCCGTACTGGAAGCGGCCCGCACCACACCCGTCGTTTACGCGGTGCCGGGGCATCCTTTGGTCGCGGAGGAGCCAAGCCGGCTGATTATCGAAGGGGCCGAAAAAGAGGGGCTCGGCGTCCGGGTGCTTCCGGCAATGAGTTTTTTGGAGGCCGTTTATGCGGCGCTCGGGCTCGATCCCGCCCGCGGGATGGTGGTCCTGGACGGTTTGGATCTGAATTCCCAGAAGCTCGTTCCGTCGCTCCCTACCATCATAATGCAGGTTTACAACCGGCTGGTCGCCTCCGAGGTCAAACTCTTTGTGCTGGACCACTATCCTGATGAGCACCGGGTCACGGTGATCCGGGCTGCAGGCGTCCCCGGCCTGGAAGAGCGCGCCGACATTCCGCTGTACGAACTGGACCACGTCCGGTGGTTTGACCATTTAACCAGCGTGTATCTTCCTCCGGTTGCCGCCGCCCGGAAGGCGCACTATTCCGTGGAACCCCTGGTACGGGTGATGGCGACCCTCCGGGGGGAGCAGGGTTGCCCGTGGGACAAGGAGCAGACACACCAGAGCCTCAAAAAGTACCTCCTCGAAGAGTCTTACGAGGTCTTGGAGGCCATCGAACGCGGAAAACCGCATAATCTCTGCGAGGAGTTGGGAGACTTACTACTACAAATCGTTTTTCACTGCCAGATTGCGGCCGAGACCGGCGCGTTTGATTTTGCCGACGTTGTGGAAGCCATTGTCAGGAAAATGGTCTACCGGCACCCCCACGTCTTCGGCGAAGCACGGGTGGAGAATAGCAGGGAAGTTTCAGTTAACTGGGAGCAACTCAAGAAGGCGCAGAAATCCGACCGCTCCCTCCTCGACGGAATTCCCAAGGCTTTGTCAGCGTTGCTGCGGGCCGCCAGGGTGCAGGGAAGGGTTGCTCAGGTGGGCTTCGACTGGGAAGACTGGCGCGGCGCCTTGGCGAAGGTTCAGGAAGAAATGGCAGAACTGACGGCCGCAGCCGAGACCTCCCGCGGGACAGCGGCGGAAATCGGCGACCTGCTTTTTGCGGTGGTAAACGTGGCCCGGCTTTTGGGGGTGGAGGCGGAGGACGCCCTGAACCGGAGCACCGAAAAATTCATCCGGCGCTTCAAGTACATTGAAGCCCGGGCGCGTGAGAAAGGCGTTAAGTTGCAGGATTTAGCTTTAGTGGAGATGGATACCTGGTGGGAGGAAGCAAAAAAATTAGAAAAAATTTGAGTTTTTGCACCCTTTTTTGCAGGAAAAAACAACGCCATGACGAATAAATAGAGTATTCCAAACACTCTTTTAGGAGGGATGCTTGTGAACAAAGCGGACCTGGTGGCCAGTATAGCAGAAAAGGCAAAAATGACGAAAAAAGACGCAGAAAAGGCTCTCTCAGCAGTTCTTGGCGGTATCAGCGCGGCGTTGGCGAAGGGGGACAAAGTGCAGCTCGTGGGCTTCGGGACGTTTGAGGTGAGGAAACGGGCTGCGCGGAAGGGCAGAAACCCTCAGACCAAGGCAGAAATCAAGATCCCTGCGACCAAGGTGCCTGTTTTTAGAGCCGGAAAGGCGCTTAAGGAATCGGTGGCGAAAGCCAAGAAATAACTTGCGCCTGGACAAGTTTTTCAAAGTGGCGCGGATTATTAAGCGCCGTACTGTTGCTCAGGAGATATTACGCGAAGGGTTGGTTACGGTTAACGGGCGCCCGGCCAAGCCCGCCACCCAGGTTGAACCGGGAGACGTGGTTGTGGTGACTCTGGGTTCCCGGACGCTGAAGTTTGAGGTGCTCCGGGTCGGCGGGAGCGCCCGCGCAGAGGAAGCAGGATCCTTTTACCGGATTTTATCCGAGTAGCTCTTTTTAGATAAGACGAAGAACTGTGCCACACGGCACGGTTCTTTTTTGTGCGCCCGGCATGGGCGATAGCTATAGGGTGGAAGTCCCGAACGGAGGTTGATA
>JASEJH010000183.1 GCA_030016455.1 Thermoanaerobacteraceae bacterium | reverse complement strand
CAGGAAAATTTATGTAGAGCTTGCCGCGCCGCGCCTCGGGGATAACCAGGCGGATGCCGACCGGCTGCTAACAGCGCTGCCAGCGGCGGCCGAGAAAGCGGGGACGCGACTGGTGGCCGAGGAGGTGGCGGTGCCGCTGCCGGTGCTGCGGCGGCTGCCGGAGGTGTTGCGCGCAGCCGGCTGGCGGGTTACGGCGGCGCTCGGCCGGACGGAAGGGGGCTGGCGGTTGCAGGACGTGACACCGGGAGACACTGCGGCGCGGCAGTTCGGGCTGGCGGTGGACGCGGGCACGACCACAGTGGCGGCGGCGGTGGTGGACCTGCTTTCCGGTACGGTGCTGGGTGCGGCCGCGGGAGAGAACGCGCAGGTTGCGGTAGGTGAGGACATCCTGACGCGGCTCTTTACGGCGGCGGAACCGGACGGCCTGGCAGGGCTGCAGCGGCTGTTGGCGGAGAGCATCAACCGGACGGCTGCCCAAGCGGTGGCCGAAGCGCGGGTGGGCCTCGGGGAGATCACGGCCGTGGCGGTGGGGGCGAACACCGCCCTCGTTCACTTCCTCCTCGGGCTCGATCCCGCCAACCTTTACCGGGAGCCGTACATCCCGGCGGTCAATGCCCCCGGTTTTTTCCGGGCAGCCGATTTGGGGTTGGCGGTTCACCCGGAGGCGGTGGTCTACTGTCTGCCCGGCATCGGCAGCTATTTCGGCGGTGATGCCGTTGCCGGGGTTTTTGTAAGCGGGATGAACCGGCAGGAAGAGCTGTCGCTTTTTGTAGATATCGGCACCAATGGGGAAATGGCGATCGGCAACCGGGAGTGGCTGGTGGCGGCGGCGGGCGCAGCCGGGCCGGCTTTTGAGAGCGGCGTTGTGGCGGATGGGATGCGGGCGGCACCCGGCGCGGTCGAGCGGGTGCAGATCGAACCGGATACGCACAAGGTGCAGTACAACGTGATCGGCGGCGGAAAGGCCCAGGGCTTGTGCGGCTCGGCGGTGGTGGACGCCCTGGCGGGGATGCTGTTGGCCGGGATCATTGACCGCGCCGGCTGCTTCCGCGACGGCCGCGAGGCTTTCGTGGTAGTTTCAGGAAGCGAAACGGCTTCAGGAGAGGACATTGTGATCACCCAGCAGGACATCAAGAGCTTTCTCAAGACCAAAGGCGCGGTCAACGCGGCGGTGGAAACTTTGCTGGCCGCCGTGGGGGTGCAGCCGCAGGAGATCGGCCGGTTTTACGCCGCCGGCGCCTTCGGCGAGCACCTGGACGTGGAGGCCGCCGTGACCATCGGGCTTTACCCCGACCTGCCGCGCGACCGGATCGTGCTCCTCGGGAACTCTTCGCTGGAGGGGGCCAGGCGGGCGCTCGTTTCCGAAGAAGCGCGGCAGGAATTGAAGGAGATCTGCTGCCGGGTCACGTACTTCGAGCTGAACGCCAGCGCCGACTTTATGGCACGCTTCGCCGGCAGCCAGTTCTTCCCGCATACTGACCTCTCGCTTTACCCGACCGTGGCGGAAAAACTCCGGGCGGCGGAGCTGCTCAAGACGTAGAACGAAGGATGCTTCGGAAAGACAATCTGCCACCCCTCATGCGGCAGACCTGCTCGAAAAGCAAAGCATAAAGGGTGCGGCTTCTTTACAGAATACTGTAAACCCTCGGACACAAGCCTGCCAGGACGATCTTCACCTGCGACCAACAGAAAGCGCCAAACTCGCCAACCGGCGTCACTGGCTTTCCTCGTCCTTTTACTCCACATTCACGTATTTTAATTGTTATTCATGGCGATTGGCCCAATTTCAGTGATTTTTCGGCAAAAAGGAAAACTTGACACTGAATTTTCGCCAATTGTATGATAATCCTAATTAATGGAATGAGTCTTAGAATGAATGTTAGGCTGCTTGGATAGCGACGGCGAAAAAGAAATACCACTTACAAGAGCAGGAAATCCCCGAGGGGTTTCAAATCTTTGAGGGCGGTCCTAAGGGTCAAAAGGAAAAATATCAAAGGGCCTAACAGCCCCTGCGGGGTGAGCGCGGTGCACTCACACGCGGTTGAATTGCGCCGTTAGGCGTAAAGTAGAAAAGAGGGGAGAAGAAAATGGCTTTGCCGAAAAAAATAGAGGACCGGCTAAAAAGGGGGATCAAGCGGTATCAGCCGATACTTAGTTCGGCTAAAAGCCGCGACGTCAACGAGTCGGACACCGTTACAATTATAAAGGATATCCTATCGGATGTGTTCGGATACGACAAATACTCCGAGATAACCTCTGAATATTCGATACGGGGAACGTATTGCGATCTGGCGATAAAAATTGACAATGAGTTGCGAATGCTAATTGAAGCAAAGGCCATCG
The DNA here is from genome assembly GCA_030016455.1 of Thermoanaerobacteraceae bacterium. Classification (GTDB taxonomy): domain Bacteria; phylum Bacillota; class Desulfotomaculia; order Desulfotomaculales; family Ammonificaceae; genus Yes71-27. Next base: position 1,858 of record JASEJH010000183.1, on the reverse strand, counting down.
GCTCAGAGCTGAAAGACGGTTTTGTGAAACAGGCGGTCGATTATGCCGCTAACCAGGGTATTGAATGGGTCGTGCTGACAAACGGCGATATATGGTGAATTTACAAAGTTACCTTTGGTAAGCCGATTGGGCAGGAACTGGTCTTAGAGTTTAAGTTTACAGAGTTAAATCCAAAGAACGCAAACACGCTTGAGTTGGTTCACCTGCTCTCAAAGGAAAGCTGGGCGAAATCGCTACTCGGCGAATACCATACACAGCGGCAGGCGTTAAGCAGGTTTTTGATAGGTGCAATAGTGCTAACAGAGCCGGTCCTGCAAGTAATAAAAAGGGAGTTAAAGCGTTTGTCGCCCGGCGTACGAATCGAATTAGAAGACATCCAGGAGGTATTAAGGCAAGAAGTTCTGAAAAGAGATGTGCTTGAAGGAGAGAATGCCCAAGAGGCCATGAAGAAAATACGGGCAAGCAACAAAGCGAGAAAGCCCAAATCAGCTAAAGAGCTGGGTAAAACGGAAACGAGAGAGGAAAAGCTGCCGGCATTAGGGGATGCGTCTATCCCGGGGGAGTAGGTGCACGCCTAACAATCCCATTAAGCCGACTTGCTAATGGCTCACGGCTAATGGGCGGCGTCAGATGCCAATTGGAGAAGGACGCAATGGATACTGTCATTTCCCTGATGGATGTATTCACCTTAGCGCTTGCTGCGGCAACCGTCTGGCTTGCATTTGCTACTCACAAACTCGCTGGAATCACAAAACAGATGTTTGAGCTGGAAGCGCGTCCCTATTTTGCTCTTAGCAATTTCCTATTTCGTTTTTATATCAAAAAGCAACTGCTTGAAGGTGATACACCAGCCGAAGGTGATCTCAAGTTTGGACTGGAATTCCGAAACCCAGGAAAAGTTGCTGTAACCTACAAGGTTCAGAGAATAGGAGTTACCTTCAATGGAAAGACGATAGAGAACCCTACTTTCTCAACAATGGGAGGAACAATCACTCCAGGTAACTTTGGTGTATTTTGGTACGGAGTAATTCCGAAGGTTGATTTTTCGAGTTTACCCCGAGGTGGAATAGTCGAATATGAGATTGAGTACTTCTCCATACCTGACGCCAAGCGGTATACAACGAAGCAAAAGATTGAATATGTGCTGAATTCGGTCGAGCCTTACAGCCTAGATTGGCGCTATCTACACGAAGAGGACAATGTAAGCATCTAACAACACTTCCAAACGGACGCGCCAAACAGCGGCTTGCCGCTGGAGATAGAGGTTGTCTGGAAAGACGATTTCAAATATTGACGAAGATGCATCAAAGGTGCATAATAATATATATTACTTTTATGTATTAGAGGAGTCGGGGCTATGAGGACAACATTAAACATAGAAGACGAATTACTTGAGAAGGCATCAAAATTGACTGGTATTAAGGAAAAAACATCCTTGGTTAAGCTTGGTTTGGAAGCCTTAATTGCCAGGGAAAGCGCTAAAAGGCTTGCTAAATTAGGCGGAACTGAAAAGAAATTGACCATGATACCTCGTAGAAGGATATTAAACAGATAAAATGGTTCTTGTTGACACTTCAGTATGGGTGTTACACCTGCGGGAAAGGAATACTGAGCTTGAGAAGTTATTGAACGACGGTGATGTTGTCTGTCATCCATTTATTATAGGTGAGCTTGCTTGCGGAAATCTAAAGAACCGGTCGGAAATACTCTCACTCCTTCAAGCACTGCCCATGGCAACACAGGCAGAACATGAAGAAGTCATGCAATTCATAGATAAGTATCGCCTGATGGGTAAAGGATTAGGTTACATAGACATGCATTTGCTTGCCTCGGCTCTATTGACCGAGGTTCCAATTTG
>JASEJH010000182.1 GCA_030016455.1 Thermoanaerobacteraceae bacterium | reverse complement strand
CAGGATCGTGAAATACGAAGAACTATTGAAAGATCGCCGAAAGGTATTAGAAGACTTAGCAACATTTCTCGAGATCTCACCTAATCCTAACTTGATAGCGATAGCTGTAAAGCGTGGCGAATTCAAAGAAATGCGAGCTGAAGAAGAAAAATATGGTGCGGAGTCCTTCCCTGGGGAACTCGGTTTAAGAGGCCGCTTTGTAAGAAAAGGCACGGCTGATGGATGGCGGGAAGAGATGTCTCCCAAGGTGGCTGAATTAATAGAACGCGAGTTCCGAGAAGCAATGAAAAAAGTTGGGTATATTTGAATGCCATTACCTCTCTACCCTGTTTGACGCCGGAGAGCCGCTATTTTTTTCTGATTTACGCCCGCCAGATGGACCCGTAAGACGTAAAGGGGAACGGTGATGGGTAAAGGTAAAGCTCCCGCCAACCAACAGAAAAAGCTACCCGTCCTCCGCTCAGCGCTAAAGGCTCTTTTACCCGCCTTCCTTCGCAACCAATGGCAGGCAAAGTGGCGCCGGTTCAAGCTTGAAATCCCGGTGGGAGGGGTAAACTTCGGCGATCTCCGGCGTTCCGCGCCTGTCAGCCGGGTTTTCGGCCTCGACAGAGGCACGCCGGTCGACCGGTACTACATCGAGCAATTCCTAAGCAACCATGCTACCGACATCCGGGGACGGGTGCTGGAGGTTGGCGATGATTTTTATACCAAGAAGTACGGCCGCCGGCGGGTCACCCGCTCCGATATCCTTCACGTAACCGGAGACAACCCCAAGGCGACGATTGTGGCTGATTTAACCCGCTCCGATGATATCCCGGCAGACGCTTTCGACTGCGTCATTCTGACGCAGACGCTCCAGTTCATCTATGACGTTAAGGCCGCCATCCGGACGCTTTACCGTATCCTCAAGCCGGGCGGTGTGCTTTTGGCCACGGTTCCGGGCATCAGCCAGATAAGTCGCTACGATATGGACCGGTGGGGAGAGTACTGGCGTTTCACCACTCTTTCGGTGCGCCGCTTGTTCACCGAAGCTTTTCCGCCGGAAAATGTCAGGGTAAATGCCCACGGGAACGTAACCGCCGCCATTGCCTTCCTCCACGGGCTGGCAGCGGAGGAACTTTCCGCGGCAGAGCTGGCTTTCAACGACCCGGACTACGAATTGTTGATCACCGTGCGGGCGGTAAAGCCTCTTCCAAACTCCGAAAAAGGAGCGGAGCAATGAGGCTGAGGGGAACGGGGCGACTCCGCCGGGCTATTAACCGGTTCTTCCGGCGTGTCCGGCCGCAGGCGGTCATCCTGTTATATCACCGCGTTGTCGAAGTGCCTGCCGACCCCCAGTTGCTTTGCGTGAAACCCGTGCATTTCGCTGCTCATCTTGCCCACGTCCGGCAGAACTACCGGCCGGTAAGCCTCACCGCCCTGAACGAAGCCCTGCAGCAAGGAGAAGTGCCGGACCGGGCGGTAGTGCTTACCTTCGACGACGGTTACGCCGATAACCTCCACCATGCCAAACCCATCCTCGAAAGATATGCGGTGCCGGCAACGGTTTTCGTTACGGCGGGGAAAATTGATAATCGCCGCGAATTCTGGTGGGACGAGCTCGAACGGTTGTTACTTTTACCGGATGCCTTGCCGGAAAGGCTGGAATTAACCATCAACGGCAGGAAGTATTCGTGGACCTTGGAAGGAACCGGAGGCCCGGAAAGATTCCGGCCCGAACGGTATCGCTACTGGAATATTACCCTAAAAGACGATCCCACGCCGCGCCATAAATGCTACCGGGAGCTTTGCGCCCTCCTCCGACCTCTGACCGAAGCAGCAAGGCAGGCCGTGCTGGCGGAGCTGGTGTCTTTAACCGGCGCAGATCCTCTTGGCCGGCCCGAGTACCGGCCATTGACGACTGACGAGGTACGGGCGTTAGCAGCGGGAGGATTGGTGACGGTGGGTGCCCATACTTTAACCCACCCGGTGCTCGCCGCACTGCCAGCCGAAGAACAGCAGCGCGAGATCGAAGAAAGCAAGCGGCGATTAGAATCAATATTGGGGCAGCCGGTAACCAGTTTTTCTTACCCTTACGGCGCAAAAGGTGACTACACCCCGGAAACCTTAGCGATGGTGCGGCAGGCCGGCTTCGTCTGCGCCTGCGCTAACTTTGCCGATACAGTCTGGCGAGGTTCCGACCCATTTCAGTTACCCCGCTTCCTGATTCGGGACTGGGATAGGGATGAGTTTGCCGAGCAAGTGAGGGCGTGGTTTCGTGAGTGAGCGACTGCCAAAGATTTCCATTGTTACACCTTCTTACAACCAGGCGCCATTCCTGGAAGAAGCGATTATTTCTGTATTGAACCAGGCTTACCCCAACCTGGAATATGTGATCATAGATGGAGGCTCTACGGATGGTAGTGTTGATATTGTTCGCAAATACGAGAACTACCTCACATATTGGGTTAGTGAGCCTGATGCAGGACAATACGACGCTGTTAACAAAGGTTTTGCCAAAACTACAGGTGACATTATGGCTTGGCTCAACAGTGATGACAAGTATACGCCTTGGGCCTTTCAGGTAGTTGGACATATCTTTTCGGCTCTGCCTGAAGTGGAATGGCTTACGACACTTTATCCCTTGACATGGGATGAGCACGGGCAAGCTACGAACTGCCATTACCATGGTGGATACAGTCGTCGCGCGTTCTTCAGGGGCGAGTTTCTTCGAGGGGCAGGTTGGCCTGCCAGAGGATGGATACAACAAGAATCTACTTTTTGGCGTAGGTCTTTATGGAATCGCGCCGGAGGTTATGTGGATGCCTCACTTCGCTTTGCAGGTGACTTTGAGCTTTGGGCACGCTTTTACAAATATTCCGAACTCTATGGAGTGCCAATACCGCTAGGGGGGTTTCGTATGCACGCAGAGCAGAAAACAGCGCGTTTTATTAAAGAATATATAAGAGAGGCGACAGAGGTTTTCTATCGTTACGGCGGTCATCCATATGGAAAACTAGGGTCATTTGTTCGCTTTAAGCTTCTTCGATTCGTACCTGCTCGGTGCAGGCCACTACTCGCTCGTTTGGGTCTGGTGTACCCCCAGAAGGTCTGCTTGCATAAAGGGCGTGAGGGGGGATGGAAGGTGGTGACCCAATGGGTGTGAAGCAAATGAAGATATTGCAAGTAAGCACAGCAGATATAGCAGGCGGGGCTGAAAGTGTGGCGTGGCGTCTCTTTGAAGCGTACCGTCGCTTAGGGTATTCCTCATGGCTGGCAGTTGGAGTAAAACGTACCACTGACCATGATGTACTGCTCATACCAAATAATAAGTTCAGAACCTCTTGGTGGACGTTATTCAGGCGTTGGATACGACGGGGATTAGGACATGAGGACTTTGACTTCCCGGGAACATGGCATATTCTCGACCTACCTCCTCGGAGACCGGATATCCTTCATTGCCACAACTTACATGGCCCTATAGCTCCAGGTGGCGGTTACTTCGACCTGCAAGCGTTGCCCCAGCTCAGTCAGCACGTACCGACAGTCTTAACCCTGCACGACTGTTGGCTCCTGACCGGGCACTGCGCCCATCCTTTTAACTGCGAACGCTGGAAGACAGGATGCGGGCAATGTCCAGACCTGAGCATCTACCCTGCCATCCGTAGGGATGCCACCGCTTATAACTGGCAGCGGAAGCGGAACATCTATGCTAAGAGCCGTCTATATGTGGCAACTCCTTCTAAGTGGCTAATGCAGAAGGTTGAGCAATCCATCCTGGCCCCCGCCATCCTGGAAGCCAGGGTCATTCCCAACGGCGTGGACCTGTCCATCTTTCGCCCAGCAGACAAGCAGGCTGTAAGGGCAGCCTTGGGTCTTCCGCAGGATGCCAGGATCCTGTTATTTAGTGCCAACGGCATCCGGCGCAATATTTGGAAGGACTACCGGACCTTACAAACTGCCGTTGCTCTGGTTGCTGACGAACTGAAAGTGTCCAATATCCTCTTTATCGCTTTAGGCGAAGATGCACCACCGGAACAAATCGGGCAGGCCGTGGCGCAATTTGTTCCCTATCAGAAAGATCCGGTAATGGTGGCGCGTTACTATCAAACAGCGGATCTGTATATCCACGCCGCCCGCGCCGACACCTTCCCCAATACGGTGCTCGAAGCCTTGGCCTGCGGGATGCCGGTGGTGGCCACGGCGGTGGGCGGCATTCCCGAGCAGGTTAAGGGGCTAAGACTCACCCCGGTTACCGG
>JASEJH010000181.1 GCA_030016455.1 Thermoanaerobacteraceae bacterium | reverse complement strand
CCGGGAGGTACTTGTTTTAGTTTATCTTAAACTGCAAGCCCTGACAAGCCTACCTTCACGACCATCTCCAGCTCTACCGCCGCACCAAGCGGCAGGGCGGCAACCCCTACCGCCGTCCGGGCGTGCCGTCCGGCCGGACCGAAAACCGCCTCCAAAAACTCCGAAGCGCCGTTCAAGACCTGGGGCTGCCCGTGGAAGTCCGGCGCGCTGGCGACAAACCCGGTAAGCTTGACTAACCGGACGACATTGTCCAAGCTCCCCGCCGCCGCCCGGACCACCGCCAGGCAGTTCAAAGCGCAGAGCCGCGCCGCCTCCCTGCCTTCTTCCACGGTAAGCTCCGCCCCCACCCGCCCGGCGAAGCGCACCACCCCGCCTGCGGTCGGAAGCTGCCCGGCGGTAAAAACCAGGCCGTCCACCACCACATAAGGAACATAAGCCGCCACCGGCCGGGGCGCCTCCGGCAGCTCGATCTTCAGTTCTTTGAGCCGTGCTTCGAAGCTCATCGGTATCCTCCTTAAGTCGGGATTCAGGGTCAAGAATTCAGGAGCCAGGAGTCAGTATCCAGAAGGCCCAAAGATGGAATTCGCTATGTCAAATTCCTACAAATACCATTCTGACTTCTGAATTCTGAATTCTATTTTAACTGTTATTCGACGTTTGCCGACGGAAATCCTGTTTCTCAACCGCGCAGCTCCGGCGGCAGAAGCAGCCTTTCCAGCACCCTGTAAACCGGCCGGATTACCGCCTCGATTCCCTTGGTAATGTTCGGCAGCGGAAGGTCGAGAATCTGTCCGGCAGCCAAAACAAACCCGAGAAGGGAAAGGACAATGAAGGTGTAAAGCTCCCGGCGCATATTATTTTTGAGCATCCGGGGTACCTCGAAGTAGGCCACCACCGCGTAGAAAAGCACAAGTAGAAGTATGTAAACCAAAACTGCTCGCCCTTGACGTTCAAATTTTTGTTCTCCAACCTCTTAACTTCCGGCTTCTGCCCCTCCAGACCCCATTACCGCAACTCCTCCCCTACCAGCGGTTTCAGCCGCAAACCGATGCGCCTGATTTTAGCGTATACCACCACTTTCACCTCCACCAGCGGGAAAAACTCCTCCGCCCACAGGTTCCTTATCTCCCGCCACTCCTGCGGGTAACGCCGGTGAAAAGCCGCGCCGAAACCGAAAACGTCGCTTTTGTATTCCTGGGCACGCCGTACGGCACTCATTACCTCTCTTTCAATGGCTTCAGCCTGCAGCACCTCGAGCTTTTTAACTACGCCCGGCTCGCGTAGATCGAAAGGACAGCCAGTTTCGGCCAGATCCGCTTCTTCCCGAATCTCTACCGTAACCCTAAGCCGCCCGTCGTCGGTGATCTCCGGTATCATTCGGGCTTCCGAACGCAGGATGTTTAAGGACACAGGCTTTCCTTTCCCCGCCGGGCAGGGTAGGTTTAAGTGTCCCCCCTGCACCTCCCCCCGGGCCCAGAGGAGCCCCCGTGTCTCGTGTTCGTTCAGGTATCCCACCAGCTTATCCTTCCGAAAGAGCGCCGTCCCTGTAACCTTAATCTCAAGATAGGGCTCCGGCGCCGGGTTAAAAGGCTTGCGGGGCCGGAGTACCTGTGTCGGGTTCTTCTTTACCCGGACCACCGCACAGTAAGCCTCCTGCCCCTCGGTCGCCAGGAACCCCAGGAAATCGCCCAGCTTCACCAGTGGGAAGTGACTACTCTGCTGCTGCTGGCGTATTATCGCTTCAATCCGCAGTGCCGGGCAGACCTCGTGGGGGTTGGGCACGTCTATCACCTCTTCTATCTTTCCTTTTACCACCAGTACATAGGCAAGTTTCCGCATTTGCACGTTCCGGTCGAAAAAGTCGATCACCTCTTCAAGCCCCTGACGCGCTAATTCCTCCCCGAGGAGAACCTCCCGGTTCTGGGCAAAAAAGAGCCTTTTAGGAACGAGCAGAGAAAGCTCCCTTACTGCATCAAAGATGGTCCGCCCGGCCACCGCGTAGTTGCGGTATCACTTCGCCGATATGCTCGCTCCGGGTGTTATCGCTCCCCGAAAGCCGCCAGCTATTACGCGGGGATTTATCACCTGGACCAGGAGCTCGATCTCACTGCGAGGAGCGGTATTTACAGCCACAGCCGTTACGAAACCCAGATCCTCAACTTCTTCGAGATCCCAGCAGCCAGCCAGGAAAACTGCCGTGAGCGCCAGCAAAATTAGCGCCGCAAACTGCCGCAAACCAAACACCTCCTTTCCTCTTAGAAATCCAGAAGTCACCTTAATAGAATTCAGAAGCCAGAAGTCAGAATCCAGAAGTATCTTAAAGAAGGAATGCACTTAGTGAATTCCTATAAAAATTTTCTCCTTGCCTCTGGCCCTCTGCCCTCGCTTCTTACTTCCTACCCCTTCTGAATTGAATTCTGAATTCTGGATTCTGACCCTATAATCCCCTCCCGTCAGCTATGTTCTTCCGGCGGCGGCCCGGGCTTCAAGCCCGCCGCCTGACGGTACCAGTCCCGTTTCGAGGTGTCCGGACGGGTGCGCATCATCCAGAGGGGCACGCGTACCAGCACGTCTTTCAGTTCGCTGAACTTCAGCGGGGCAAGCGGGGAAAGGTACGGTACCCCGAAAGACCTTAGCCCCGACAGGTGAATGAGCATCCCCAGAAGACCAGCAGTCAGACCGAAAAGCCCCAGGCTACCGGCCAGAATCATCAGCGGAAAACGGAGGAGACGCATCGGGATGGCCAGTTCATAGGAAGGCGTAGCGAAAGAAGCAATGCCGGCAGTCGCCACCACGATCACCATCAGGGGTGATACCACGCCTGCCGTGACCGCCGCCTCACCAATCACCAGCGCGCCGACAATGCTTACCGCTTGGCCGACGGGCCGCGGGAGCCTGATTCCCGCTTCCCGCAAAAGCTCGAACACCGTTTCCATCGCCAGCGCTTCCATGACCGCCGGCAGCGGCACCCCCTCCCGGGCCGCCGCAATGGAGAGAAGGAGTCTGAAAGGAATCATCTCCTGGTGGAAGGTGGTAACAGCAACATAAAGGGGTGAAGCCATTACCGAGATGAAAAAAGCTATGTACCGAAGCCAGCGGACGGCCGTGCTGATTCCGAAGGGATGGTAGTAATCCTCGGGCGATTGCAGCAGCGTGGCCAGCGCAGCCGGTACAATTAGGGCAAAAGGCTCGGTATCAGTCAGAAACACCACCTTGCCTTCCACCAGGGCAGCGGCCACCCGGTCCGGCCGCTCGGTGGCAACCACTTGCGGGAAAGGAGAGTAAGGGTTATCGACAATCATTTCGTCTATAAAGTTAGACCCTAAAACCGCGTCCGTATCGATGCGCTTTAGCCGCTCCCGCACCTCCTGCACCAACTCCGGCGCCGCCAGGCCCTTGACATACATTAAAACCGTCACCGACCGGCTGAGCCGCCCGAGGCTGGTTTTTTCCACTACCAGGTTCGGCGTCTTGATGCGCCGCCGGATAAGCATTACGTTGCGGTCAATATCTTCCACAAAAGCGTCCCGGGGGCCACGCACCACACCTTCGGTTTCTGCCTCGCTAATCGCCCGGCCCTCGTACCCCCGGACATCCAGTCCGAGGCCCTGGTTCTCCCCTCCTAAAAAAAGCACTGCTTTTCCGCCTAAAATGCAATCCACTACCTGCCAGAAGTTGTCACACCCTTTAATTTCCGCTACGGTAACCACCCGCTGCTTTATCGTTTCCAGCGACACCGGCATTCCGGCGGGGTACTGCAGCATCAGTCTTTCCAGGACGTGAAAGTTCAGCTGCGCCCGCTCCACCAGCGCCGAGACATAAGCCAGCACCACCGGCACCTTCTGCGGCCCCACCGCAAACTCCCGGAGCACGAAGTTTGCATCGGCCCCCATTATTTCCACCAAAAGCCGGCGATTCACCCGGAGGTCCGGAGAAACCGGTATTTTTGCCAGCTCTGCAGGCTCCCAGACCTTATCCGAACCCCTCGCCGGCGGCTGCTCCGGCGGCACAGGCGGGTCCTTGTCCCATTTCGGCTTCTTTGACTGAATCAGCAGGTCCTTAAGCTTTTTTATTAAGCGCCGGCGCACGCTTCCCACCTCCCGCCAAAGGCCCATCCCGCATCCCCCGCATTACTGCAACCAGAAAAAGAAAAGCGGTTAAAACCAGGTTGACCAAGATGGTTGAAAGAGGAAACACCTCAATAGAGAAAGCATCCAGGCTCACAATACTTCCCCAAGACTGAATCG
>JASEJH010000180.1 GCA_030016455.1 Thermoanaerobacteraceae bacterium | reverse complement strand
GGATGGCGGCTATCGCCACGTCGAGCGACGCCAGCACCTCGTCGGGGTAGTCCAGGCGGCCGTCAACCCCGATCTCCACCTCGGCCCCGCAGAGCAGCTTCACATCGCCGCTCCGCTCATTAAGCGCCTTTATCGCCGCCCGCTTTTTTTCCAGCGCCGCCGGATCCAGGCCGCCGGCCACCTTCAGCGCCTGGGAGTGGTCACAGACCGCCACCCACTTCAGGCCCAGCTGGCGGGCCTTTTCCGCGATTTCCTCGAGGGAGGCCGAGCCGTCGCTATACTTCGAGTGGACGTGGAAATCGCCTTTTACCTCCGCCGGCTCCACGACCATAGGAAGGCGTCCTTCCAGCCCCGCCTCGATCTCGCCCCAATCCTCCCGCATTTCCGGCGGGATGAAGGGCAGGCCCACGGCCGCAAAGACTTCCTCTTCCGTGGCGCCGGCAATCATTTCTTCACCGCGGAAAACGCCGTATTCGTTGATCTTCAGCCCCAGCCGCACGCCCAGCTCCCGGACCCGGATGTTGTGCGCCTTGGAGCCGGTGAAATAGCATAGCGCCGCCCCGTAGCTTTCTTCCGGCACGACGCGCAGGTCGATCTGAAGCCCGTCCGCCGTTCGGATGCTGGATTTCGCCGGCCCGTGGGCGATAACCTCGGCCGCCACCGGGAGGGTTACAAAAACGTCCATCACCTTTTCCGGCTGGTCAGAGGCAGCCAGGACGTCCACGTCTCCGACGGTTTCCTTATACCGGCGGATGCTTCCTGCCAGACTCACCCGTTTCACCGGCGCCTTTTCCTGCAGGAGGGCCACCACAGAGCGGGCCAGGGGCAGAATCATTCCGAGCGGGCGGCGTTCCCGCACCGAGCGCAGGAGGGCGATCCCGCGCAGGATGTTTTCCTCGGTCTTGGCCTTGATCCCGGGCAGCCCTTTGAGCCGCCCTTCCCGGGCCAGCCGCTCGAGCGCCGCCACGTTTTCAATGCCCAGTTCTTCGTAAAGCATCCTGGCGGTCTTCGGCCCAACGCCCGGTACCTGAAGGAGCTCCACCAGACCGGGGGGAACTTTCTGCTTCAATTTCTCGTACTGCGGCAGGGTACCGGTTTCCAGGATCTCCACGATCTTGCGGGCGAGCTCTTTGCCGATGCCCGGGATCTTCGTCAGTTCCCCCCGCGCGGCGACAGCCGCGATGTCCTCGGAGAGGTTTTCGATATTCTGCGCTGCCCGCTGGTAGGCGCGGATGCGGTAGGCGTCCTCCCCTAAAATCTCCATTATGTCGGCCATCTGCCGGAAAATGGCACAGACATCACTGTTTTTCACGGCGACCACCTTTTATATCATATCAGAAAGACCGCCGCGTAGCAAAAAATGGTGGCGCGGGGCGGCGCTTCCGGCAGTCCTTACTGTTTTTAAAGAAATTCAGACAGGAAAAAAACGGCCTGGTCGAACCGCCGTTTTTCAAACAACAGTAAGTAGAACACCCCGGTCGCGACGAACCAATGAGCCGCGTTCCGCCGCTTCTAAAACGTGAAGGTTTCGCCGGTGCTGGCGAAGCGGAAACGTTCCCCGAAAACCCCCGCCAGCCGCGCCGCAACCGGGAGGCCGGTGCAATGGTTGGCCGCCAGCAGGTCCAGGCCGAGTTCCTTCAGGTAGGAGACGGTATTGTCCAGCTGTACGGCGTCCACCGGCGCCAGGTGCGTGCCGCCCAGGACCGCCGCCACCTTGCCGACCCCGGTCACCTCCCGCGCGTGCTCGACGATGTTCGCCACCCCGGCGTGGGCGCAACCAAGGAGCACCACCAGCCCCGCCGGCGTTACGGCGTACAGGCTCAGGTCGTCGGCCAGCGGATCGGGCACCCGCTCCGTCTCCCGGTAAACGTACATCCGCGCGTCACCCTTCTCGAAGGGCGTCCGCCGGGGCACCTCCCCGCTCAGCCAGAGGCCCGGGAAGAGCTCCCGCGGCTCCCTGACCCAGACGAACTTTGCCCCTGCATCTTCCAGTTCCTCCCGGGCAAAGGGAATTCCCACATAGCGGTCGGTGGGAGACGTGACCCGGTGGCCGCTGAAAATCTCCGGGTGACCGTAAACCGGGATTCTGCGCCCGATGAATTCGAGCACATCCCTCAAGCCGCCGGTGTGGTCGCAGTGCCCGTGGCTCAGAACCACCGCTTCGGCTGTTCGCAGGTCGACCCCAAGACAAACCGCGTTGGCAACCACCGCCCCGCGGTGTCCCGTGTCAAAAAGGAGCCTGTGCCCCTCGTACTCCACCCACAGACTCAGCCCGTGCTCCCCGAACAGCCTCATGGGGCGGCCTACGGTATTTTCCACCAGCACCGTAACGCGCATGATAATCCCCCCGTTATTTCATGGTCCAGAGCCAGAGAATGATTTCGAACGCGATCAGCACCACAATCGACGCTTCCAGAACCAGGAACCGGTGGGTGACCAGCTCGTCGCTCAACATGGCGTAACTCCGTTCAATCACCTCGACCTTCCGGTTGATGCTCCGCAGCCACTCTTGAACCCGGAAGATCTTGAGCGCGGCCGTGTACACCCGAGCGTAGAAAACGTCCTCCGTCACCTTGAGCGCGTTCTGAACCCGTTCCGTGATCTCGGTGACCTCGATCACCAACTCCATCATCCGCCGCATGATGCTGCGGTACTGCCGCAGCCGGCGGTACCCTCCCCGGCCCGCCTCCTCGATGGCGTCGTACATCGCCGCCAGCTCCCGGTCCAGCACGCTGTCGTAATAGCGAAGCTCCAGGAGTTGTGCGTTGGCGAACTCCAATAAGTCCGGTACGTCCGTGCTCCCGGTCGGGTCGCTGACCAGCGCCGCATCCCAGGTGATAATCGCGTTGTCTTCGCCGTAAGAAAAATGGTTGCGTAGCGTTTCCCGGTGCATTTCCTGGCTCACCGTTCCCGGCTCGGCCAGGAGCAACGGTACCGGATCCCAGTCGTGCGGCCACTCCTCGCAGAAAAAGACCACAAAGTCCTCCGCGAAGCCCGTGATTCCTTCACCCGCAAGCGCCGGCCGAAGGGCCTTCAAGACGTCGTCCCGGTAGGCTCTGAATACCGGCTCGAATTCCTCGAATTCGCTCACCAGAACGGACAGCTTTCGCAGCTCGGCGTAGCCGAACCCTTCCGGCAACAAGAGGCGGATGACCACGCCCAAAACGCCGAAATCATACACCCTGGCGCTGGGGTTCGTGGCAAATTCCCACTCCCCGACCTTCAAGGGACGCCCTTCCAGTTCCACGGTCAGCGGCGGGTTTTTGAATTCAAGGGCTTTGGGCCGCACCCGCGAGAGCTTGAGCCGCGAGACCGGTTTTTCCGCCGCCAGAAGCTCCTCGGCCCGGGCCAGGTCGACTTCCTGGGCCACATCGTATAGCCGGTATAGCCAGACTGAGTTGCGCATTATCCTTCCCACCAAAAGGTGCCTGGTGTCGCCCCAGGCAGCCGTTGCCACCGCCTTCCCTTATTTTAACCCCCGGACTCGAGGGCCGATACGGCATCCCGGTGCACACCGGCAAACAGGGCCGCCACGACGACGCAGGCGTAAAAGGCGAGGAAGACGGCAAGGATCGAGCCCAGAAACGGGATCACCACGCTGACGACACCAACCCCGAAATAGACGGCGATGCTCAGCAGATAGGCGGCAAGGTATCCGCCGGCGGCCGCCCCGATGCACTTAATGACGGTGCCGACCCGGAACCCTTCCGCCAGCAAGCCCGTTGCGGCATAGCGCGCGATGCTCATGGGCACCAGGAATCCAAAAGCGAGCAGCAGGAGCAGGCCGAGCAGGCCGACGCCACCGAAAACGGGTGCGGCGGCGCTGTTGTACGTTGAACTCCCCGCTCCGCCGGCCAGGATCACGAGCAGCGGAATAAACAGGTAGAACAACGAAATGGCCAGGTACCCCAAACCCTTCAAAAATTTTCTTCCCCAGTCGCTCCAGGAAGGCATTTCGTACCTTCCGTCGTTAACCCGTTCCATTACTTCTACGGCGTACCCGAGGCACAGAAAGTTGAGTATTGGTACCAGGTTAATCAGCCCGCCGATCAGGACCAGCCCGAGCCCGTTGCCTTCGAAAGGAAACCGGAAAGCCTTTTCGATATTCATTTCCTTACCTCCCCTAAAAGGTTTTTGCAGCGGCCCCGGGCAGACCGGCTCGCGCCAGATTCCTGCGCTGACCGCACTATCGCTCGTCATCGGCTCTCCGTCCGGCACCGCGCAAACTCGGCGTTCCTGCCTCGGTTGCGCTTGCCG
>JASEJH010000017.1:10014-13089 GCA_030016455.1 Thermoanaerobacteraceae bacterium | reverse complement strand
CATGGGTTTCCAGGTTTACCTGGTCGAGCGCAAACCGACCATCGGCGGCAATATGGCCAAGCTTGACAAGACTTTTCCCGCCAACGACTGCGCCGCCTGTATCCTGACTCCGGTAATGGTTGAGGTCAGCACGCACCCTAATATTCAGGTGCTTACCTATGCGGAAATCGAATCCGTCGAAGGCTCCATCGGGAACTTCCAGGTCACCGTCAGAAAGAAACAAACTTACGTGGACTGGGAAAAGTGTACCGGGTGCGGCAGTTGCACGGAAGCCTGCCCAGCGAAAGTACCCGATGAGTTCAACGAAGGGCTGACCAAGCGCAGGGCGATTTACATCGAGTTCCCACAGGCACTGCCGCGGAAGGCCGTGCTCGACCGCGACCATTGCCTGAACTGCGCTGAAAGAATCATCGGGACCCCACCCAAGGTCCATCCTAAGATCGGTGAGTTAATCCTTGCGCCCTGCGAAAAGGCCTGCCCGCAGGGAGCCTGCGACCGCTCGGTGGCTTACGACCCCGCCGGCACCGTGGTGGAACTCAACGTGGGAACGATTATCGTGGCCACCGGATTTAAGATGATGGATAAAACGCCCTTTAAAGAATACGCACCGCAGTCGCCCAATGTGGTCACCGGATTACAGTTGGAACGCATTCTCTCGGCAACCGGCCCCACCGAAGGAGAACTTGAGCGCCCCTCGGACGGGAAAAAACCCAGGACCGTGGCCTTTATTTCCTGCGTCGGCAGCAGAAGCAAGGAACATCATCCCTATTGCTCCAACATCTGCTGCATGTACATGCTCAAACAGGCTCGCTTGATCAGGGAAAAATACCGGGACGTCAACGTCTATATCTTCTTCACGGATGTGAGAACAGGCGGAAAAGACTTCGAGGAGTACTACACTTACTGCCGCCAGTTGGGAATCAAGATTATCCGCGGTTACGTCGGTTGTTTGGAAGAACTGAGCAGGGACAGGCTGCGGGTGCGCGCTTATGACATCGACATCGGCGCCCCGGTGGAACTGGAATCTGATCTGGTTGTTCTGGCCACCGCCGTTGAGCCGGCCGCCGGTTTAGACCAACTGAGCCGTCAATTAGGTATCACCTCCGGCAACGAAGGTTTCCTCAAAGAACTCCACACAAAACTTTACCCCGTCGAAACACCCATCCGGGGTATTTACATCGCCGGCTGCGTCCAGGGGCCGAAAGACATAGCCGACTCGGTCGCTCAGGCCCGGGCGGCTTCGGCTGCGGCCACGATACCCCTTGCCGCGGGCAAGGTGGCCGTCGAAGCGCTGACCGCCGAAGTCAACCCCGCGCGGTGCAGCGGATGCGGCATTTGTGTACCCCTCTGTCCTTATTCAGCCATCACCATGGCGAAAAGCAGAGAAAAGCTGCAGGCCACCGTGGAAGAAATGCTCTGCGTCGGCTGCGGTGTTTGCACGGCAGCGTGTCCACCCCGGGCGATCAGGCTCCACGGGTTCACCAGCACCCAGATCGAAGCGCAAATCGAAGCCATCACCCTCGGGATCGGAGGTGGGGCTGGTGCTTAGGTCTGGGGAAACGTTTGAAATCATTAACCTTTCCAAGGGTGAAGCCGGTTTCGCCGAAGAAATCAAGAAAATGGGCGGGGAAAGAATCCTCGAATGCATCCAGTGCGGCAAGTGTGCCGCCACCTGCCCTTTAGCGCTGGCCGGGTTCCCGTTTTTCAACAAGCGTGTCATTCACGCCATCTTGAACGGCTTGAAGGAAGTGCTCCTGAACGACATCTCTATCTGGGCCTGCCAGTCTTGCAACCGCTGTACCGAAACCTGTCCCAGGCGGGTCGATCCCTTTGAAATAATGATGGCTATGCGCCGGGTGGCCGTGCGGAAGTACGCCCTGCCGGCCACGGCCATCAAGGGAATCAAGTCGCTTTACGACGTCGGTCATGCGGTGTATCTTTCTGAGGCAGGGGAACCGCGCAAGAAGCTCGGACTGCCCGAAAAGCCGCCGACGACCGTCGCCGACCCCGAAGCCCTGGCGGAAGTGCAGTCAATACTCCGCAAAACGTCCCTCGCCACCCTGGGGATCATCCCGATGGGCGAGTTTGGCATATTCGGCATCTGAGGAGAACCTAATGAAAGTAGGATTTTTCATCGGCTGCAACATCGCATTCAACCGGCCCGACCTGGAGCAGGCGGTGCGGTACACGTTCCCGGCACTCGGCGTGGAGCTGGACGACCTCGAAGGACAGTCCTGCTGTCCGACGTGGGGGACGATGCCCTCCATTGACCCGGTGGGCTGGTACGCCGTCGGCGCCAGAAACCTTGCCATCGCCGAAGAAAAAAGGGTCGAAATGATTACGGCTTGCAGCACCTGCTACGGGAGCCTGGCTAAAACCGCCCACAAGCTGCAAACCCACCGCGAGACCAGGAACCGGGTGAACCGGCTTCTGAAAAGCATCGGAAAAGAATACCGGGGTACCAGCCGGATCAGGCATGTCGTGTACTACCTGTACCATGAAATCGGCCCCGAAAAAATCAAGGCTTCGATCAAACACGGCCTGGAACGGTTGAGCGTCGCGATCCAGCCCGGTTGCCTCTCCCTCTGGCCCAGCGAAATTCAACCCGAAAAGGAAGCCGACGTATTTCATCCCAAAATCCTGCGGGAGTTGTGCGAGGTCCTGGGCGCTTCGGCCCCGCCCTACAGCCGGATCCTTGATTGTTGCGGCATGGGCGGGATGCGGAGCACCGACATGGAGAAATCCTTCATCCTGGTGGAGCGGAAGCTGGTCACGATGAAAAAGGAGCTCAACCCGGACCTGATCGTAACGGGATGCAGTTCCTGCCTGATTCAGCTTGACACCGCCCAGGAATTCCTGCAGAACAAGGGCAAGATCAACTTCGCCATCCCGGTGCTTCATTACGTGCAACTGCTGGCGGTCTGTTTAGGTGCCGAACCGCAACAGGTTGCCGGATTGGCGAGGACGCCGGTGCTTCATCTTCTGAACAAGATCCGGGAGGGGTAGTGATGGGCGACTGGAAGCCGAAAATCGTGGTTTTCGCCTGCAACTGGTGCAGCTACCAGGGAGCCGACC
>JASEJH010000017.1:0-10004 GCA_030016455.1 Thermoanaerobacteraceae bacterium | reverse complement strand
CAGGAAGCCTCCGGTACGAATACCCGTCCAGCATCAATATCATCAGGGTGCCCTGCAGCGGGCGGGTGGAAGCGGAATTCATCGTCATCGCCTTCAAAAACGGTGCCGACGGCGTTTTTGTCAGCGGGTGCCGCCCGGGGGACTGCCATTATAAAGAAGGCAACTACAAGGCGGCGCGCCGGTTCCACCTCTTGAAACGGGTCTTGACGAGCATGGGTATCGAACCGGAAAGACTGGGGATGGCCTGGATTTCTGGTTCAGAAGGCAAACGCTTCGCGGAAACCATGACCGAATTCGACAAGCTGATCAGGGAACTCGGGCCGAATACTCTCAAAGGTTCACTTGCACACTCGCCGGAAGTATCCGGATGGTAAGATCTTGTCAGAAGGGGTAACAATGCGTGAAAAGCTGAAAATCGCCTTCTTTCTCGGCGGCGGATGCGGCGGCTGTGACATGGCAGCGATGGACGCTGTGCAGGCGATCCTGGATCTCCAGCGTTTGGAGATAGCCTTCTGGTCGCCCATCGTCACCGACAACAAGTACGAAGACCTCGATGCTATACCGGACGGGGCAATTGACGTCGGTTTTTATTCCGGGATGATCCGGCTCAGCGACCAGGAACTGGCGGCGAAAACGATGCGGCGGAAGTGCAGGACCCTGATTGCTTACGGTACCTGCGCCGCCCTGGGCGGTGTTCCGGGCCTGGGCAACTTTCACACCCGGAAGGAAATACTCCATACCGTTTATTTTGATACCTGTTCCACCGAAAATCCGGCCGGCATCACGCCGCAAACCGAATGCCTGGAAGGCGAGTGCGAACTTACGCTGCCCGAGTTTTACGGGGAGGTCCGCCCTCTGAAAGCCGTGGTGGAGGTTGACCATTTCCTCGGCGGGTGTCCGCCGCACCACTCTTTTGTAGTGCAAATCATCTACAACATCCTGGAAAAAGGGCTGGAACCGCCGGATCCCTGGATTACCGAGGGTAAGACCGTCTGCGAAGCCTGCGCGCGGAACCCGGTGGCAAAGGGGGAGCAGCGGAAACCGGTCGGTGCGGTCAAGCGGCTCACCGACGGGGTCCCGGATGGGGACCGGTGTCTCCTGGAGCAGGGTTATCTCTGCCTGGGATCGCTCACGCAGGGAAGTTGCGGGGCGCTCTGTCCCCGGGTAAACGTCCCCTGTGCGGGATGCGGCGGGCCGATCCCGGGTGTCAAAGATTTCGGCCTCCGCGCCGTCAGCGCCGTCGCCTCCCTGTTGGAAAACGAGGAACTGGTTGCGCAAATCCCCGGCCCGGCCAAGCTCTTTTACCGGTATACGTTGCCCGCGTCGCTGTTCGGTAAGAAGGTGAAATGAGGGGTGGAACTTTGGCGCTGAAGAAAATCGAAATCTCCCCGCTGACCCGGCTCGAAGGACACGGCAAGGTCGCCATTTTTCTGGACAAACAGGGAAACGTGGCCGATGTTTTTTTTCAGGTGACGGAGTTGCGCGGGTATGAACGGCTCCTCACAGGGATTCCTATCGAGGAAGTGCCGCGCATAGTCTCCACCGTCTGCGGCGTCTGCCGCTGCGTGCACTTCACCGCCGCCTTAAAGGCCGCCGACGCGGTTTACGACGTTATACCCACCCCGACCGCCAGGAAAATCCGCGAGCTGGTATTGAACGCCCATTTCGTTGAAGACCATGCAGCCGTGCTTTACGCCCTCGGCCTCCCGGACTTTGTGGTCGGTCCTGCCGCCGACCCGGCGGAAAGAAACCTGGTCGGTCTGCTGCGGGCAATAGGCGCCGAAACCGGCAGGACGGTACTCAAGAAGCGCCACGCCGCGGTGCAGGTAATCGAAATGCTGGCCGGCAAACCGGTCCACCCGGTGGCCGCCGTTCCCGGCGGCTGGTCGAAACAGGTGACCGAAGAAGAACGGCGGGAAATCCTGGCGCGCGCCAAAGACATGGTTGAACTCGGCCGGCTGACCCTGAAGATTTTCGAAGAAAACGTCCTCAAAAACAAAGAATACATGGGCTTGGTTAAGGGTGACGTGTACAAGGTGGTATGCAACTACATGGGCACGGTGGATGAGAAAAACCGGGTCCAGTTTTACGAAGGCACCCAACGGGTTGTCGACTCTGAAGGCAAAGAAATCGCCCGCTTCACGGGCATGGAATACCTGGACCACCTGGCGGAGAGAGTGTTGCCGTGGAGCTACGCGAAGCTCCCCTTCCTCAAGACAATCGGCTGGAAGGGAATCAATGACGGCAAAGGTACAAGCCTTTACTGCGTCGGGCCGCTGGCCAGGTTCAACGTCGCCGACGGTCTGGACACGCCGCTCGCCCAGGAAGCCTACGAAAAAATGTACGACGTTCTGGGCGCCAAACCGGTGCACAACATCCTCGCGTACCACTGGGCGCGCGCAATCGAGCTCTTGCACGCCGCCGAGAAGGTCCAGCAGCTTGCGTCCGATGAAAGCATCACCGGCGCTGATATTTTCACCACCTTGGAAAAACCTGCTGCCGAAGGCGTGGGCATCATTGAGGCCTGCCGCGGCACCCTGATCCACCACTACCGGACCGACGACCAGGGCATCGTCGAGGAAGCAAACCTGGTCGTGGCCACCACCCACAACAAGGGCCCGCTCAACGTGGCCGTCAAGAGGGCCGCCCAGCGTTTTATCAAGGACGGCAAGGTGGACCAGGGCGTCCTGAACCTGATCGAAATGGCCCACCGGTCCTACGACCCTTGCCTGGCCTGTGCCACTCATCTTCTTCCCGGCCGCCTGCCCATCCACGTGGACGTCTACGACCATACCGGCGAGCTGTACCAGAACTTGCGGGATTATTAAACGCTACTGATGTTAGCACGACCGCGTAAAACTAAAGGCTCCCGGAATCCCCGGAAGCCTTGATTTTTCTGGTGAGCCACGCAGGATTCGAACCTGCGACACCCTGATTAAAAGTCAGGTGCTCTGCCGGACTGAGCTAGTGGCTCAATATAATGGTCGTCAGTCGTCGGACGTCGGATGTCGGATGTCGGATGTCGGACTTCTTGTCGGAATTCGCTTCGCGAATTCCCTCCTCTTCTCCGACCTCTGACCTCCTGCCTCCGACCTCTGTTCTGGCTGGGGCGGCTGGATTCGAACCAACGAATGGCGGATCCAAAGTCCGCTGCCTTACCGCTTGGCTACGCCCCAGTCTCCAACCTCCAACATCTAACTTCCAACCTCTAAAATGGGGTGGATGATGGGATTCGAACCCACAGCCTCCAGATCCACAGTCTGGCGCTCTAACCGGTTGAGCTACACCCACCATTCCGCAAGGTTTATCTTAGCAAATGGCACCCCTGTTGTCAAGACACCGCACCGTGCGCGCCTTTTCAACCAAGCATCTCCAGAAAAGCGTCCACCCGCACCCGCGTCCGCGCATCGAGCGGTCCCGGCCGGTCGCCTTCAATGGTAAGCACAGGTACCTTCAGCACCCTCCGGACGATCAGGTCTTCGATCTGGCGGAAGCAAAAGCTCTGGGCGTAATGGATGACCCCGGCGATCCTCCGGCGTTCTATTTCGCGCGTGATGTCTTTTAAACGGTAAAAAATACCGTAAGGATAAGTGTAAAGCAGGTACTGCTCGACCAGGTCCGGGGTGGCGTATGGCATCGCAAACTGGCGCTGGGTTTCGTTGTAAACGACGCGCGCCCCGCGTTCCTCCAGGTAAGTATAGAGGTCGGTGAAAATCGGCGGCACGCCGATGTAGCCCAGACGCAGCCGCACCGGCCGGGGCGGGCGCTCCTTCACCTCGGCGAGGAAGGTGTCCACCCTGTGCGCGTAAGCCTCCACGTCCCCCTGGAAGTCGCTGCAGCACACCTGGTAGTAATGGTTTTCCTCCCCGCTGACCTTATCCGCACCGTAGGTCAAACGGTCAATCTCCTGGACCTTCGCCCGCACCGCATCCAGCCTGGCTTTCGCCGCCTTCACTTCCGGCCAGCCCACCCCGAAATGCTCCATCAGGCGTTCGATCTGCGCCTCCAGGAGTTTCCGGTCCCGGTCATAAGGGTAGGCGAAGGGGATCACTTCTATCCCCTCAAATTCGAGGGTTTCCATCAGGGCGTGGGTGTTGCTGCAGTCCCCCTGGGTTACCGCCACCACCCGGCGCAGTTCCGGATCCCTCAATACCGCGCCGTAAATCCCCTTGATCCAGGCGCAGACGTTCCGCGGGTAACCGGCCCGTTCCGCCGTCTCCACCAACTCTCCCGGCGCCGGGTCGTTGATGAAGACGTTGTTGAGGTCCACGGGGACCGTACCGGCGGCAAAAAGAACCTCCACCGGGATGGTAGTGGTAATACCGACCTTTACCAAAACCGGACCACCTGCCGCACTACCTCGCTATAGGAGACCGCTGCAAAACTTCACCTGCCAATTTCAGAAGTCAGAAGTCAGAAGTCAGAAAATTCAAGGGAAATTTGCATAGCGAATTTCTACGAAGATTCCGACCTCTGACATCTGTTTTCGCCATGCTCGTTTTTCGCGGCCTCTGGGCCATTCCCAAATTTGACCGCCCAAAAGCAGGCGAACTCATTTTTGGCGGTTAAGTAGTTTTGCAACACTCTCCTAAAAACTGCTCCTGACCTTTAAAGCTCCACCTTCTCCGCCGGCGGCAACCGGCGGCAAGAAAAAAGCACCGCCAGCCGGTCGAACTCCCCCGGATCGCCGCTGACATAGAATTCGTAACGGGCGCCTCCCGGATTGGCCAGCATGCCCTCTTCGGCCAGGATTCGCCGCGCCTCTTCCACCGTCGCCACCGCCGGGTCAACCAGAACCACTTCGGCACCCAGAATGCGGGAAATCAGCGGGGTAAAGAAAGGGTAATGGGTGCAGCCCAGGATTAATGTATCTACACCCGCCTTTTTCAACGGTTCGAGATATTCCGTAAGTGCGGCTTCGGCCTCCGGCGTATCCGTTTTGCCCGCCTCGACCAGCGGCACAAGCAGCGGCGCCGCCTGGCTGAACACCGTGATTTCGGGATCGAGCCCGGCCATGGCCCGCGGGTAGGACCCGCTTTTGACCGTGGCCTCGGTTGCCAGGAGCCCGACGCGCTTGTTCCTGGTAGCCGCCGCTGCCATCCGCACCCCGGGTTCCACGAGGCCGACCATCGGTACCGCATACTTCTCCCGCAGGAATCCGATGGAAACGGAAGAACTGGTATTGCACGCAAAAATCACGCACTTGACACTTTTCTGCAACAAGAACCGGATGATCCGGTCGCCAAAGCGCACCAGCTCCTCCACCGGCCGGCCGCCGTAGGGAACGTTGGCCGTATCACCGAAGTAAACGACCGACTCGTCCGGCAGAATACTTGTCACCCGTTCAAAAACGGTCAGTCCCCCGATGCCGGAATCGAAAAGCCCGACCGGCCGTTTATCGCCCATTTACCCGACCCCCAAAAAATAAAAGCACCCCTTACCCCCAAAGAGCGTGTGGTGAAACTTCTTACAGCGTTTCCTTAAGGAAATTTTAAGACTTTCAACCGCAAATAATACCGGAAATCTCAGGTGCAAACGAAAACACTATTCAACGTTTTCGCGGGAAATCCTTCCGGCCCCGGCATTTTCGGCTTTAGCAGCCACAGGCAGTTTAACCAGAAAACGCGTTCCCTTCCCTTCCTCGCTTTGAACCTCGATCTTCCCCCCGTGGTCTTCGACGAGGCGGTAACTGATTGCCAGGCCCAGCCCCGTGCCGTCCTCCTTCGTGGTGAAAAAGGCCTCACCCAGCCGGGAAAAGTGCTCTGCCGGTATGCCGACCCCGGTGTCGGCCACCTCCAAAACTACCCACTCCTCCGAAGGGTCCGGGTAAAGGCGAACCGTGAGCTCTCCCCCGTAAGGCATCGCCTGAAAAGCGTTCTGAATAAGGTTCAGCAACACCTGTTTGATCTGTTCGGTGTCCACCGAAACCTCCGGCGTCCGGGGATCGAAATCGGTGTTGAGCCTGATTTCTTTTAGAACCGCCTGGCTCTCCACGACCAGCAGGATGTCCTTCACCACCGGGTCGAGCTTTGTGACCACCGGGCGAAATCCCCCAACGCGCGTTAAATACAGGAAGTTACGAATGATTTCGTTGACCCGGTCGATCTCGGACAGGACCACGTCCAGGTATTCCCGCTCGCGGTCGTCCGGCGTTTTTTTCTCGGTCAGCAATTGGATGAAGCCCCGGACGGAAGTGAGGGGATTCCGGATTTCGTGAATGAGACCGGCAGCAAGTTTTCCCATCGCGGCCAGTTTTTCGGCTTTTTCCAGCGCTGCCGGCAGACCCCGGTTGTTGGCCTCGTAGACCCGCTCAAGCTGGCGGCAGGCAGCGGCGCGGATGAACTCCTGGTAAGCGACATTGTACCCGTAGGAGGCTTCCCGCAAGAGGTAGTCCGCAGCGGAGTCGATCAACTGGCGGGCGGCAAGACGCTCGGTCTTCTGCATTTGGGCCCGCGTAATTCCTGCTCTTTCCCGCAGCAGCGGAATGCTGATCCTGAGCCGCTGCCCTATTCTTATCAACTCCCTGTCGAACGGCACGTCGCCCACACCGACTACAAGCGCTCCCAAAGGGTAAGAAACCCGGAAAAACTCCAGGTTAACCGGACAGGCGTAAAGCGTGAGGCCGCCGGGACAGGAAAGCGTGACCGGCCGGCGTTCGACAACCGCCCGCATTCCCGCCAGCCAGCGGGAATACCGACAGGGAGAAACGCCCCCGATGCGCACCGGCGACCCGGCCACTGTCTGGCAGTAAAGGCTTCCTACAGACTCAATCGGTGCCGTCTGGGATTTCTCGGTAAGATACGGCAAGGAACTCACGGGGATAAAACTGGCGGTAGTACCGAGCAGGTTGGTCAACAACCGGACGAAATTCTCTACTGTTCCCGAATCAAAGGCATTCACGCCCGTGACCCGGAAAGGAGGCAGCAAACCGTCATCCGGGGTGAAGAAGCGCTCCCAAACCTGACCGCTTGCCTGGTCGTCTTTGTTTTGACGCTCGAAATAGCAGGCATTGGCTTCGGCAATCCGCAAGAGATTTTCGAGGCGTAAAACGGACTCTTCACCCGACGCGGGGTCAAGCAGGTCGTCTACCCATTCCGTTTTCACCGGCGGGGCCAGGACCTCTTCCTGAATGACGGCGATCAGAGCCCGGGACTCCCTTCTGACAGTCCGGCACAGCGCCCAGTCTTCTTCCTGGGCCTGCTTTTTCCCCAGCACCACAACGGCAGGGTCTCTTGCGGACAATGCCTCTTGAAACCCCTCCCGGTTTACAAAAAAGACCGGCAGCTTTGAACTCAAGAGTTCCCGCCACGCTTCGTCAGTACTAACTGCCAGGATTTCCTGCCTCAAAAACGTCAAATCCCCTCGTGACTCTATCCAGCCTGTTGAAAGTAATCCTCCAATCCCTCTACGAGAGCCCTGGCTGCCGCCTGCCGGAACCAGTCGGCGCGCATCAGCCCCTCTTCTTCCGGGTTGGAGACAAAGGCCACTTCGACAAGAGCGGCAGGCATTGTTGCCGTCCGCAGTACTACGAAATTCGCGGTGAAAAGTCCCAAATCCTTCCTGCCGAGCTTATCTACGAGAGATTTTTGCAAACACCGTGCCAGCAGCTCCCTTTTCTCTCTCTGGAAGCCAAGCACGGGGTCGTCGGCTGGAGCGTACCAGTAAGTGCTGGTGCCGGCCTTAAGGGAAGCCAGCCGGGGACTTTCGGCGGCGTTGCCGTGAATCGAAACGAAGACCGCCGCCCCCAAAGAATTCGCTTTCGCCGTCCGCGCATAAAGGTCCACGTACTGATCCGCTTCGCGGGTTAAGAAGACCTGCGCCCCGCGGCCCCGGAGCTCCTCGGCCGTGAGCAAAGCGACGTCAAGGTTGAAATCTTTTTCCTGTAACCCGGAGGGGCCGAGTGCCCCCGGGTCCGATCCCCCGTGCCCGGGGTCAAGCACGATAACTCTGCCGCTTACCGCGTAAAGCGGGCCCGCTGCCAGCCGCAGCTTCAAAACCCGCTTATCCGGCGAAGAAAGCGTTTGGTAGCTAACGGCCCCCGAAGTCTTTAAATCAAGGACCACCCGGGCCACCGGCGGTTCCTCCCGGACCCATTCTGCGTATACCCGTGAAACAATCCCGGAGTCGAAGTCCCAACCTTTCCCAAGTTCTCCGGACGGCAATCCAGCAATCTCCACCACCAGGCGCGGGGGAACTGCAGACAGAGAAACCTGCGCATCTACCGGGCGGACAAAAGTGAAGCCGATCTCCGTCACCGGGCCGCTTTCCTTGGCATCGAAACCGATCAAACCGTCTTCGTCCCTGGTCCGGCTGACCGGCACCTGGGATACGGCCCCACTGACCGGCCTTGTCGAAGACCGATTAATCCACATCTCCGAACCGGTCTGCAGCCGCACCTTGTACCAGTCACCCGACTGCTCGATTACCGCCAGTTGCGTGCCCGGAGATGCTTCTCCCACTTTGGCGTAGTTTGTACCCGGACCGCTGTAAAGGTTCGCGTAATCCCCCGTGACCGTCACCCAGCACTCAGTTGTCTGAGTGCTGGGCAGGCTCCCCGCACGGCTCGTCTCGCTCCCCGGCGAAACGGCAACCGGCTTCACCAGCCACCCCGCAATCCACGCTAAAGCGCCGCTTGCCAGCCGCACCTTGTACCAGCCGCCCGACTGCCCGACCACCGCCAACTGCGTCCCCCGGGACACCTCCCCTACCTTGCTGTAACCCGTCCCTGGACCGCTTCGCAGGTTCACGATATCCCCCGTGACCGCCACCGCCGCCGCCTCTGCCCGGCAGACCCCGAAAAAGGCCGCTCCGAGGAAAAAGGCGACCAAAAACCCTGCCCGAAGATACCAGTGCTTTAAATACAAAGGAAACACTCCCACAAAAGGTTACCAGATACTTAATCTGTCTTATTCGCCACAATTCGTCAAAACCCTTTTGAAAAGCCTTTGTTAAATATTGTTAACCCCTATGACCCTCACCCTAAAATTACCCCGAATCCCCCAATCCGGAGGCGGAAACTCTATCTTAGGAAGAAGGGGCAACCGCCTGAACCCCAACCGGCTGCGGTCTGGTCCTGAAGCCGCCAAGAGCCTTCCCGGCTCACATTTTGGCATGGTTGCGCGTAAGAACAATCACCTTTTTTTTGACAACGACCAGGGAGGTTGTTTTTCGTGCTCGTCATTCTCGTTCTTTTTTTGTGTTTTATTCCACCATCCCCCGCTGCAGCCGCCGCTCAAGCCGTGCCGGTCCTTGAATCCGTACCGGATGTGCCGGTAAGCCGCTCCCACCCGCCTCTTTACACCCTCACCGGCCAATGGCTGGAGGCAGCCGCCGAACCGCGCGATTCTGAGTTAATGACCATTGTCATCGACACCAACCGCCGCCGGTTGATGCTTTTCTCCGGCCGGAAACTTGTTTTTTCCTGGCCGGTGGCCGTGGGAAAACCCGAGACGCCTACGCCGGTCGGCAACTGGCGAATCAAACGCAAGGCGATGAACTGGGGAAGCGGCTTCGGCACCCGCTGGCTGGGATTGACCGTACCCTGGGGGATATACGGCATCCACGGAACGAATAAACCATACTCCATCGGCGGTTACGAGAGTCACGGCTGCATCAGGATGTTCAACCGCGACGTGGAAAAACTCTACCCCTTAGTGCAGGCGGGCACGCCCGTGGTTATAGTCGGAAAGCTTTTGCGGGGGCCGCGCGTCATGCGGCACGGCGACTGCGGGTCTGACGTGATGGAGGTGCAGCGCGTCCTTAAACGCCAGGGTTTTTATACGGGTCCGCTCGACGGAAACTTCGGTTGGGGTACGCGCACGGCGGTTCAGCGCTTCCGGGAAGCCCACGGCCTGCCGCCCGACGACGCCGTAGACGACCCGGTCTACCGCCTGCTCGGCCTGTAGCAGACCGCTGCAAAACTTCGCCTGCCCGGCACTCAACTCTGTGGTACAACCTGTTTCAAGCAAACAGGCATTAGAGTATCTCGTATCCTTTTACGTTGA
>JASEJH010000179.1 GCA_030016455.1 Thermoanaerobacteraceae bacterium | reverse complement strand
TAGCCTTTGCACACGGAGTTGAGTGCGGGGTAAGTGGTGGGTGGCAGGCTGAATAATTACAAAAAATCTTTCCGCGAGCATCAGGTTCAATGAAAAGGTCAGTTTTCAGTTGCTGGAAGAGAGTTAAAAAAGGGGCTTCTGGGAGCAGCCCGGGGGAAAAGCCGGACGGCCTTTTCCCGGAGTCGCTGCAGGAGTCGCCTGTTCAGGGAGGCGCCTTGCGCGGGGTGCGGCGGCTTCTGATCCTGTTTGCTGCGGGTGTTCTGCTGCTCCTCGGGGCTCTGGCCGGCCTGTACCGGTGGGGCCTGGAAGCTCCGGGCGGCGGGAAAACCGTCGTTCTGACCGTCCCCAGGGGCGCGAGTACGGGGTGGGTGGCAGAGAAGCTTTATCAAGACGGGATTATCAGGAGCCCGCTCACGTTTTGTTTATACGCCCGGATGCACAACCTGGACAAAAGAATCGTACACGGGACCTTCCGGCTTACGTCCGACCTTTCCGTCCCGGAGGTGCTCAAGTTCCTGACGGGTTCGGGCCGGGTGGTAAAGCGGTTTACCATTCCGGAAGGCCTGACGCTGCGCGAGATTGCCTCCCGGCTGGAAGAGCAGGGCATCGTCAGCCGGGAGGAGTTCCTGCGGGAGGCGGCCACGGGGCGGTTCGATTACGCCTTTCTGAAAGAGGTGCCGCCTGGTCCCAACCGCTTGGAGGGCTATCTTTTCCCGGATACCTACCGTGTTTTCGCGGGGGTTTCGGCGCGGGCGGTCATCGAGCTTATGCTCCGCCGCTTCGGTGAGGTGGCCGGGGAAATAAACCTCGCGGGCAAGGCCGCCGAGCAGGGGCTGACGGTGCACGAGGCCGTCACCCTGGCCTCGCTCGTAGAGCGCGAGGCCAAGCGTGAAGAAGAGCGGGCCCTCATCGCCGGGGTGCTTCTGAACCGCCTGCGCTGCGGGATGCTGCTGCAGGTGGACGCCACGGTGCAGTATGCGCTGGGCGAACACCGGGAGCGCATCCTCTACCGGGACCTGGAAGTGGATTCGCCCTACAACACCTACCGGATCACCGGGCTGCCGCCGGGCCCGATCGCCGCCCCCGGCCGGGCTTCGCTGCTCGCCGTACTGCATCCCCGGGAAACCGATTACCTCTACTACGTGGCGAAACCGGACGGCAGCCACGCCTTTGCCCGCACGCTGGAGGAGCACAACGCCAACAAGCGGCGCTACCAGGGCAATCCTTAGGAGAGTGTTGCAAAACAACTTAACCGCAAAAAATGAGTTCGCCTGCTTTTGGACGGTTAAATTTGGGAATGACCTGGAGACTGCGAAAAACGAGCATGGCATTTTGGAGGTTAGAGGTGGGAAGTTGGAAGTGAGAGTTCTTGAGGGAATTCGCTATGCGAATTCCTGCCAAAAGTCTAACCTCTAACTTCTCGCCTCTCACTTCTATTTTGTCCAGGCGAAGTTTTGCAGCGGTCTCCTATGTTGGCGGCCGGGTATAATCCCCCGCTTTACCGGTAAAGCTTTCCTTTAGAGTATGACACCGAAGCAAGCCATGGACCGGAAAAAGCGGCGTTTGGGCTGGTTCTTTTGCGGCACCTGCCTTCTCTTTTGCGGGCTGGTGCTGAAACTGGCGTTGGTCCAGTTGAAGGAAAGCCCGGTTTATTCCTACTGCGCCTTCAGACAGCAGGCGGAAGTGGTACCCCTGGAGGAACATCCGCGGGGAGGCATCGTTGACCGG
This sequence comes from Thermoanaerobacteraceae bacterium, assembly GCA_030016455.1. Taxonomy (GTDB): domain Bacteria; phylum Bacillota; class Desulfotomaculia; order Desulfotomaculales; family Ammonificaceae; genus Yes71-27. Next base: position 2,530 of record JASEJH010000179.1, on the reverse strand, counting down.
AACGGTGTTTCCCTGACGGGCGAGCACTGGGAAAAAGGGATAGTTCTGTTTCCTTCCCTGATTGCGGACGAGGAGGCGGTGGCCGCGGGCCTGGCCGCAATCCTGGAGGTGCCTCCTAAAAAGTTGCAGGAGCAGATGAAAGGGAAACCCCGGCGCCTTCCGTACCGCCTGAATGAAAGACAGGCGGCGCTTGTGAGGCAGGCCTCCTGGCCCGGCGTTGCGGTTGTACCGGTCAAGCGGCGCTACGGCACCCGGCCCATGGCAGTTCACGTCACCGGTTACCTGGGCAAAATTGACACGGTTGCCGAGTGGCGGCGTCTCGACCGGGGGGAGAAGCGGTATCATTTCGGCGACTCGGTCGGCAAGGCAGGGTGCGAATATTATTACGAGCATTTGCTGAAAGGTACGGTTCCCTGTGCGGCAGCGGGGCTTTACCGTGATGCCCGCGGGATTCCGGTTCCCGGGCTCGGAGTTCAGGTTCGGAAGCAGGCGGACCCGGGGCGGGCCGAATTGGTCCTCACACTTGACGCCCGGGTGCAGCACGTTGTGGAAGAGGTAATGGACCGCCACATCCCGCAGGGAGCGGCGGTCGTCCTCGAGGCTTACAGCGGCGATATTCTGGCGGTGGCGAGCCGGCCGGCCTTCAACCCGGCGGCCGCCGGCGCAGGGACGGATGGGGCCGGGGAAGCCTTTTTTAACCGGGCGTTCGCGCCTTACCCGCCGGGTTCGATCTTCAAGATCGTAGTGGCGGCCGCGGCCCTCAACGAGGGCGTGGTCCGGCCGGAGACAGGGTTCTTCTGCCGGGGCGCCGGTGATTCCCTCGTCCGGTGCTGGCACGCGGCGGGTCACGGAAAGATAACCTTTGCCCGGGCCTTCGCCCAGTCCTGCAACCCGGTCTTCGCCCGGGTCGGGCTGGCCTTACGGAAAAACCGCCTGCTGGATTACTACCGCGCCTTTGGGCTGGAAGAACGGTACGTGGTCGGATATCCTTTGCCGCGCGACCGCCGGCAGGCTCTGACCTCCTACTTGAGGCCGCACAACCTGGTGAACCTGAGCATCGGACAAGGCCCCCTGCTGTTGACCCCGGTGCAGGTGGCGGCGGTGGTAAATACCATTTTAAGGGACGGGGTTTACGTGAGGCCGCGGCTGGTGAAGGGGTTCCGCCGGCAGTACAGGGTGGAAGAGCTTCCCCGGGACACCGGGCGGCAGGTGGTCTCTGCCGAAACGGCCCGGCTGGTGCGCGGGATGATGGCTGAGGCGGCGGCTGCCGGGACCGCCTGCCGGGGCTACGTCGAAGGATGGGGGAGCGCCGGGAAAACCGGTTCGGCGGAGGCAGGTGCAGACAGGGTTTGCGCATGGTTCGCCGGCTATGCGCCGCTCGAGGAGCCCCGTTACGTGATTGTGGTCATGCTGGAAGACGGCGAAAGCGGTGCTCACGATGCAGCGCCGGTGTTCAGGGAAATCGCGGCGCGGCTCCTCGGGGGTGGCCTATAATCGAAACGGCTGTCCGGGTTCGCGGGCGCAAAAACGCTGCTCTGAGGCCGGACCGCGCAAACATCCGGTTGCCGGATAAGTCAAATAACCCGCACCTGAAGCCGGGAAGGCGTCCCGGCCGGCGCGGGCGCGCAATCTTTCAGGATATCCTTGCCGTGGTTGCTGCCCCCAGCGGCGGATAATTTTGAGAATAATACTTTACCTCGGTGGGCGGAATGGTTAAAATAGAAGCATCAAGCCTGGTTCGGTCGGAAGAAGTCCGGTGTGGAAGCGAGGTGGTAGTTTGCCGCAGTACGAATTCGAATGTTTGCACTGCGCCCACCGTTTCACCGTTTTGGTAAGCTGGAGTGAGAAAGACAGTGTTCGCTGCCCGCAGTGCCAGTGCGGCGAATTAAAACAGATCTGGAGCGTTTTCAGCACTTCCGGCAAAAGTCTGGCCGGTAGCGGGTGCAGCCCGGCGGCGGGGACTGCCTGAAAGATCTGACGCCAACGGGCCGGGAGCCTGGAAGTTTTGAAATGCTGCGGGGGTTAGAAATTAATGCTGATTATTGAGGTCAACGAGCGCAATTTTGATGAAGAGGTGTTAAAGAGCGCGGTACCGGTAATGGTGGATTTCTGGGCGGCTTGGTGCGGTCCCTGCCGAAGCATGGCGCCGGTGGTAGAGCAGGTGGCCGCGGAGTTTGCGGGAAAGGTGAAAGTGGCAAAGCTGAACGTGGACGAAAATCAGGCCCTGACCCAGCGCTACGGTATCAAGGGGATTCCCACCCTTCTGTTTTTCCAGAACGGCAGAGTGGTCGGACAGGAGGTAGGGTACACTCCGAGGGACGCGGTGGTCCAGAAACTCAAGCACCTTCTCGGGGTCAGTTAGTCCGGTGCCGAAAAAACACCTCTCGGGGTTGCGCGGTGAGGCGCTGAAGGATCGCCTGGTTTGGCGGGACCGCGATGCGTGGTGGCGGAAGCCCGTGATTACGGTTCACGAAACTGCTTGCACCACGCTTTTTAAGGCGGCGGGTTGCGTTCTTTAGGATTCTGTGAT
>JASEJH010000178.1:3691-4284 GCA_030016455.1 Thermoanaerobacteraceae bacterium | reverse complement strand
CTGGAAGCGGCCGGTTACGGCAGGTTTAATGCAGACCGCCAACAATATGCGCTTGCCCTGTCGCTTTTAGTTTATCCAGAGGATGTGGTGGTGGGCACGCATCCCTGGTAGGGTCGGGTTTAGCGCCCCGGGGGTGGTTTTCGCCCACCGGGGTTTTTCTTTTCGTATGAGTGGGGCATGCGGACCAGTGGCTTGCAGCAGCGGAGGGATGAAAATGGACGGCGACCGGTAACCAGGAATTGTTTTATTGAAAATCCGTCGTAACCCAGCAGGAGGAACCCCCTTTCGGGCAGCGGCCGCGTGCGCCGTTGCACCACTTGCCCCGATGACAAGGGGACTGAAAGAAATCGAAAAGAAAGAGCAATCCCCACCGCACGTAAGTTGCACCGATTGCCCCGATGACAGGGGGACTGAAAGCGCCGGTCTCGATGGCAAAAGTTGGGAAGATGCAAGTCGTTGCACCGATTGCCCCGATGACAAGGGGACTGAGTCAACCTCGGCTGTCGGACGTCGGGGGGAACCGGAGGGAGCAATAAGGGCGCAGTTTTCTCGCTGACGACTGACGACCGACGGCTGACGACTGAAATGCGCTG
>JASEJH010000178.1:0-3681 GCA_030016455.1 Thermoanaerobacteraceae bacterium | reverse complement strand
GAATGGCTATTGCAAGAGAACATGTCAACCCTAACGTTGAATTTCAGTCGGATGGGTAGCGCCGGATGGAACGGGCGCGATATTAACGCTTTTCGTGTGGTTTTTCCCTGAACCCCGGCAATTCCCTGTCGTACTCGGCCAGGGGAACCGGTTTGTCCAGGTAATACCCCTGGGCGTATTCGATGCCGATTTCCTGAATAACTTTCAGCGTGGCTTCGTTTTCCACCCACTCGGCGATTGTTTTCTTGCCGAGCGCGTGGGCTACGGTGTTCATTGCCTGAACGATGCTCCACGAAGTGGGGGCTGTTTCCAGGGTACGGATGAAGGCGCCATCTATTTTCAGGAAATCCAGGTAGTTCCCCGCCAGGAGGTTGAACCAGTGGAAAGAGGAATAACGGGCACCGAAGTCGTCGAGAGCGAACCGGCAGCCGAGGTTCCGGAGTTTCTTCAGCCATTCTTCGGCGTTGCCGAAGTCTTTGACCACAGCCGTCTCGGTTATTTCGAAGCCCAGGCGGCGCGGGGCAACGCCGCTTTCCTTAACGTTGGTTACAATGCATTCCAGGAGGTAATCGTTCCCGAGGCTTGCGGCAGAAATGTTGACAAAAACTTCGATATCCGGATTTTCCCGCAACACGCGAAGCGCGGATTTTACCACCCAGCAGTCAATCTGGGGCATAAGCCCGAAACGTTCGGCAGGAGGGATGAACATGGCCGGAGGGACCAGTTCGCCGTCCTCGCCCCGCAGGCGGAGGAGTGCTTCGTAATAAACCACCGCGCCGTCCCGCAATCTTCTCACAGGCTGAAAAACAAGCACGAAGCCTTCGTTGCGCAGAGCGGCCTTAATTCTGGTTACCCACCGGCTGGCCTCGAAGGAGGTGGCTGCGGGGTCGTCTTCGGGCTTTAGAAAAATGAGCTTGTTGCCGCCGTTTTCCTTGGCGGCGTAAAGGGCGGCGTCGGCCCGGGAAAGTACTTTCTGCGGGTCGAGGTTGCCGTCGAGGGCGGTGAAACCGATGCTCAGGCTGAGGTTGAAGGTGTGTCCGTCAACGGTGACCGGAGATTCGTCCACCGCCCTCCGGAGTCTTTCGGCTATCCGCCTGGCTCCTTCTTCGTCGGTTTCTTCCAGCAGGACGGCGAATTCGTCACCCCCCAGGCGGGCGAAGAGGTCTCCTTCCCGCAGTTTGCTTTTCAGTGTATCGGCCAGCATTTTCAAGACTTTATCACCGGCCGCGTGCCCCAAGGTATCGTTCACTAACTTAAAGTTGTCAAAGTCGATGAATAAAAGTGCGCTTTGTTTGCCGCGTTTTGCCTGCGCGACAGCCCTCTGTAGGGTGGTTTCGAGAAAGTAGCGGTTGGGCAGTCCGGTGAGGAAATCGTGGGTCGCCAGGTAATGAAGCTGCCTTTTTCGGTAGGACAGGTAAATCGCCAGCCCCGCGCCGCTGACCAGAAAAAGGGTCAGTAAACCTATTCCTCCGGAAGTGATGGCAAAAAGTGAAAGCTCCTTTACCCGGTTGTTTATTTCGTCCGGATGCACGCTGGCGATGACCTTCCAGTTACAGACCGGTACGGTTGCGAAGTGGGCGCTGATTTTATTATTTCGCCCGTCATTGTAGCTGAGTGCTCCTTCGGAAGTATCTTTCATACGTTTCCAGTTGGTTTTCAGGTTGGTGTAAAAGACTAGATCCAGATCGGTTTCGGAAATTTTTTTGGTTTGGGAAATGAGGTTGAATCCTACTTTGTTCTTGTCCGGATGGATGATAATGTAGCCCTTATCGTCTACGACCATAAAAAGGCCCTTCCTCCAATAGCTGAGGTTCTTTACGAACTCCTGTGCCGTATCAAGAAAAACGTCAAGGCCCAGCACCCCGGCCAATTTTCCTTCCTGGTATACGGGGGCCGCAAGGGTAAGGCACAGCTTCCCGGTGATGGCGTCGACGTAAGGCTCGGTGACCACAAATCCCCGGTTGCTTGCCGCTTTACGGTACCATGGACGCTGGCGCGGGTCAAAGCCGGGGGGAAGCGGTGCGTTCATGGTATACAGTGTCTTGCCGTCTTTTTCGCGGCCAAAGTAGAAGTTTTGAACTATAGTTAAACCGCCGGTTTTCTCGATGAGGCAGGATCTAATCGCTTCATCTGCATCCAAGTCTTTGTTTTGGAACTGGGAGGCGGTTGTAAGTACGAGTTCTTTATACGGCCGCATGATTTCGGCGATCAGAAAGGCTACGTTGCGGGCGGATTCCTGTTGCTGGCTGCTCAGGGTCTGGAAGTACTGATTATGGGCGGATTTGTAACTTTGTACCGTGTAAAAAGCGAGAATAAAGCCCCCAACGAAGACTGCCAGTACTGCCCCCGTGAAGACACGGCTCCCTTTGTCTTTTAGCGGGCGTTTTCCCATTTTGCGCAACCCCGTAAAATAAAACCCAGACCGTCCGAGCGTGCGTATCAATATTGAAGGAAATAATTAACAACGTCAAAGGACGGCTGCATGGAATGCCCGTGCAAGATTACGTGCTAAAATCCTCTTCAATAATTTCTATCGGCTGCTACAAACACTTCTACAACCCGACCCGTTTTTCAAGCGCTGCGTGAAGTGGTTGGCCGGCAGCAGCGATTTAGCATGAGAAGACTTACATGCGATATGCTCCGGAAGACCCGAAAACTGGCTTGCAACCTGGAGGTGTGAAATATGTGACGGGCAGTCAGATAGCACAGCCCGTTAATCAAACGTGAAGCCTTTTTCCTTAAAGAGCCTCAGGCAGATGTCTACGATGCCGGCATCGTAAAGGGTGCCGCTGTTCCGTGAAACTTCCTGCAAAGCTTCCTCAATACTGAAAGCTGGCCGGTAGGGCCGGTGGGAAGCCATCGCCTCGACCACGTCGGCAACGCCCAGAATCCGTGACTCTAAAAGAATTTCTTCACCTTTTAAACAGGAGGGGTAACCGGATCCGTTGATGCGCTCGTGGTGCTGCAGGACCATCTGAGCAATGGGCCATGGGAAATCGATTTCCTTCAGAATGTCGTAACCGATGCGCGGGTGAACCTTAACCAGGTCGAACTCGGGGTTGCTCAGCTTTGCGGGCTTGTTAAGGATTTCGGCGGGCACTCCTATCTTGCCGATGTCGTGGATTAAGGCGGCCATCTGAATACCTCTGATTCTGTCTTCCGGGAGCCCCAGTTCTTCGGCGATGGCGCAGGCAAGCTCGGCTGCCCGCCGCTGGTGGCCGGCTGTGTAAGGATCCCTCATCTCAACCACGCGCGCCATGGCCTCAATGGTCTGGAGTACGGTTCGCTGGAGCTTCTTCAGGGTTCGGTTGAGTTCTTCCTCGGCCTGTTTCCGCTGGCTGATGTCGTGTACGGAACAGAGCACGCCGATTACTTCCCCCGAGTCGTCCACTACCGGTGTTTTCGCCACATAAAGCCACTTCTTGCCTGCCGCGCCGGTGACTTCTTCTTCCTGGATCTGGGGTCGTTTTGTCTCCATAATCCTGGCGTCGTCACGGCGGTACATCTCCGCTTCACTGGCGGGGAAAAGGTCAAAATCCGTTTTTCCGATGATTTCTTCGGGGCTTTTCTGCAGGAAGTTGCAGAAGGCGCTGTTTATCATTTGGTAGACCGAGTGTCTGTCCTTTAACACCAGCAGGTCCGGCGTAGCGTTGAAAATCAGTTCCAGCAGGCGCTGCTGCT
>JASEJH010000177.1:2731-4287 GCA_030016455.1 Thermoanaerobacteraceae bacterium | reverse complement strand
CCCACTCATTATTACCTATTTCATATTCATTTTGGTGTGCAATCTAATGGGCCTGGTGCCCACGCTTGTAGCCCCGACGGGTGATATTAATACCACCTTAGGGCTGGCGTTGATCACCTTTGTTTTGATTTATGTTTGGGGGCTTAGGTATACTGGACCGAAGATGTTCAAGCACTACATCATGCCCATACCGGTTCTGCCGATTGTCGAAGACTTCGCAAAACCGGTCACGCTTGCCTTCCGACTTTTCGGCAATATGAAGGGTAAACACATCATGACGGTGGCCTTGCTGGGCCTTATTACCGGCGCAGCGCAATATTGTGGCGGTTTTCTGGCTTCGGTTGTCTGGCTTGCTTTTGGCATATTTGTTTCGGCGATCCAGGCGTTTGTCTTTACCGTCTTAAGCATCGCTTACATCTCTATGGTTGTAAGCGAGGATCACCATTAAGAAGAAACATATCTTCAGGAGAAGGGAGGGAAAGTGATGGACGTTGGTGCTGGTGCAGCTTTAGGTATGGCTCTTGCCGCTGGTCTCGGGGCTCTGGGTGCTGCTATCGGTGACGGTATCGCTACCGGTAAATGTTTGGAGGGTACTGCCCGCCAGCCGGAGTTGCGGGGTCAGCTCATGACCATTATGTTCATCGGCGTGGGCTTAATCGAGTCAATCCCGATTATCGCCGTGGTTGTGGCCTTCATGCTGATGGGCAAGATCGGACATTAACCCGGGTTAATAAACAAAAGACTTTTGAATTAGTTTTGTGGTTTATTTCGGTTAGGGTTGATTGAACGTTTTTCATGTCGTTCCTTTGTTAAGAATCAAATTGATCAAGGAGCAGGTTTTGGCCGTTTTGACGGCTGAAACCTGCTACCGTACCCTTTTTGCGGAAGGAGGGAAAGCCCGGTGGTAGAGATTAACGCGACGCTCATTACGCAGATTATTCATTTCCTCCTCTTGCTGGTCCTCCTCCGCCTTGTGGCCTACAAACCGATCTTAAAGGTATTGGAAGAACGCCAGAAGTATGTGGCTTCTAATATTGAGCAGGCGGAAAGGCAGCGGGCGGAGGCCGAAAAGATTAAGACGGAGCTCGAGGCGGAAATGCGCCGGACTCGTGAGGAAGCCCAGAAGATCATCGAAAAGGCCACCAAAGCCAGCGAGGAACAGGCGCAAGCGATCATGGAGTCTGCAAGGGAAGAGGCAGCCCGCCTCAAAGAAGGAGCGCTGGCGGACATTGAGCGGGAGAAGGAAAAGGTCCTGGCGGAGCTTAAGGATCAGGTGGCAAACCTGGCCGTTCTGGTTGCCAGCAAGGTTATCCGCGACGGTTTAACGGCCGAGGCACAGGAAAGGCTCATCCAGAACGCCGTTAGCGAGGTGAAAAACCTGCCATGCTAAAAGGCGCGGTGGCCGAGCGCTATGCCGAGGCACTCTTTGACATAGCGCAAGAAAAGAACCTTGTTGAAAAGATCGAACAAGACCTGCGCGGCATTCTGGAGGTTTTGGGGGCCTCGCAGGACTTCCGGCGGGTATTTTATCACCCTCAGGTGCCTGCAAGCGTGAA
>JASEJH010000177.1:1029-2721 GCA_030016455.1 Thermoanaerobacteraceae bacterium | reverse complement strand
GCAAAGAGGTTTTCGGCGCAGACGTCGATACCTACACGCTGAACTTCCTGAACGTGATCCTTGATGCCCGGCGCGAGCTGTTTTTAAAGGATATCGTGGCCGAATACACCCGCCGGGTTAACGAAACCCGGAATATCGCCGAGGTCAAAGTGGTGTCAGCGGTGGAGGTGCCGCCCGCCCACAAGGAGAGTTTGGTGGAAGCACTGGCCAAGGTGACCGGCAAAGACATTCGCGTGGAGTATGAAACCAAGCCGGAGATTCTGGGGGGTTTGGTAATCCGCATCGGCAACCGGGTGATTGATTCGAGTGTAGCACGGCAACTGGAGCGTCTGAAAGAGCAGATTCGCGAAATTCGAGTTGGATAGGGGTGACAGAGGGAAATGAAACTGAGACCGGAAGAAATCAGCTCGATAATCCGCCAGCAAATTGAAAAATACGAAGTACAGGTTGAAGTTGCCGATGTTGGTACCGTAATCTATATTGGTGACGGTGTGGCGCGGGTTTACGGGCTGGAAGATTGTATGTACGCTGAGCTCCTTGAGTTCCCCGAGGGTGTCCTGGGGATGGCGCTCAACCTCGAAGAGGACAATATCGGGTGCGTTATCCTTGGACCGTACACCCACATCAAAGAGGGGGACGTAGTAAAAAGGACCGGCCGAATCGCCTCCGTTCCGGTGGGCGATGCGCTGATCGGCCGGGTAATCAATCCGGTCGGGGTTCCACTCGACGGCAAAGGACCGATCAAATCGGATAAGTTCCGGCCGATCGAGAAGATCGCTCCCGGCGTTATCTACCGGAAGCCGGTAGACACGCCGCTACAGACCGGTATCAAGGCGGTTGACGGTATGATCCCGATCGGCCGCGGCCAGCGGGAGTTGATCCTGGGTGACCGGCAGACCGGGAAAACGGCGATCGCCGTGGACGCGATCATCAACCAGAAGGGACAGAACTGTATCTGCATTTACGTAGCGGTCGGCCAGAAAGCCTCGACCGTGGCCAACGTGATCCAGAAGTTCCACGAATATGGGGCAATGGACCACACCATTGTTGTTTCGGCCACCGCCTTTGACCCGGCGCCGCTTTTGTACATTGCGCCGTTTGCCGGGGCGGCGATCGGCGAGGAGTTCATGGACCAGGGCAAAGACGTCCTGATCGTTTACGACGACCTTTCCAAGCAGGCCGCGGCCTACCGCGAGCTGTCGCTGCTGCTGCGGCGCCCGCCCGGCCGCGAGGCTTACCCCGGCGACATTTTCAACCTGCACTCCCGGTTGTTGGAGCGGGCGGCAAAGCTGCACCCTGATTACGGCGGCGGGTCAATGACCGCGCTCCCGGTAATCGAAACGCAGCAGGGTGACGTTTCCGCCTACATTCCGACGAACGTGATCTCCATTACTGACGGGCAGATCTATCTGGAGCCGGACCTGTTCTACGCGGGTGTCCGGCCAGCCATCAACGTGGGTCTGTCGGTATCCCGCGTCGGCGGTAAAGCCCAGCGGAAGGCGATGCGGCAGGTTGCCGGTCAGTTGCGGTTGGACCTTGCGCAGTACCGTGAGCTGGCCGCCTTTGCCCAGTTCGGTTCCGACCTGGATAAGGCTACGCTGGCACGCTTGAACCGCGGCGAGCGCCTGGTCGAGCTGGTCGATGATGCTCTCCGGCGTGGTGACGCCGTCGATGCCGCTGCCCGTGCCGGCG
>JASEJH010000177.1:748-1019 GCA_030016455.1 Thermoanaerobacteraceae bacterium | reverse complement strand
TCAAGCAGGGCCAGTACGAGCCCATGCCGGTAGAGGAGCAGGTGGCGGTCATCTACGTGGCGGTCAACGGCTACCTGGACGACCTGCCGGTAGACAAGGTGCGGGATTTTGAAAACGAGTTCCTGAAGTACATGCGCACCCAGCAGGCGGGTATTTTAGAATCCATCAGAACAGAGATGGAAATCAAACCGGAAACGGATGCAAAACTCAAGAGCGCCATCGAGGAGTTCAAGAAGGGCTTCAAGATGCAGTACGGCTTGGCGTAAGCCGG
>JASEJH010000177.1:0-738 GCA_030016455.1 Thermoanaerobacteraceae bacterium | reverse complement strand
AGGTGAGGTAATGCCATCACTACGTGACTACAGGCGACGGATCAAGAGCCTTCAGAGCACGCAGAAAATCTGTAAGGCGATGAAGGCTGTAGCTACCGCAAAAATGGCCAAAGCGCAGGCGGCAGTGACAGCGGCCCGGCCTTATGCCCGGCAGATCCACGAGGTTTTGGGGCGCCTGTCTCAGGCAGCCGGTGATGTAAAGCACCCGCTCCTGGCGGTACGCGAGCCAAAAAAGGTCTGTTACATCGTGATCACCGCCGACAGGGGGCTGTGCGGTGGGTTCAACAGCAACATTTTGCGGACGGTCATGCGGGAAATCCAGTCCCACCCGGATGCGGCCATTGTGGCGGTGGGCCGAAAAGCCCGGAACTTCTTCCGCTTCCGGCGCATGGCGACGGACGCCGAATTTACCGGATTAGGTGAGGACATCAAGTTTGCGCACGCCCGGCAGATCGCGAAGGTTCCTATCGAAAAGTACGCGGCCGGTGAGTACGATGCGGTTTACGTAGTCTATTCAAAATTCATTAATATTCTTGTACAGCAGCCGACGGTGGCTAAGGTTTTACCGGTCGAGCCGCCGGCGGAGGAAGGAGAAGCCGGCCAAGAGGGAAAGAAGCACGGTCCGCAGCCCCTTTACATCTTTGAACCTTCGGCGGAGGCGGTGCTTTTTGACCTGTTGCCCAAGTATGTGGAAACGGTCATCTTCCACGCCATACTCGAGTCGAAGGCCGGCGAGCA
>JASEJH010000176.1:836-4290 GCA_030016455.1 Thermoanaerobacteraceae bacterium | reverse complement strand
AAGACCCCGCTCAGACCCAGCCGCTCGGCGACGAAATCCCCGAGTCCCTGGGCTTCCAGGAGAAGCGGTACTTCGTATATGGTTTCCGCGTCCACGGCCTCGATCACCGCCCGCGGTTCAACATCGCAGAAAAGGGCGATTTTTCGCTTCATTTCCGGGGAAAGCGGCATCTCCGAGCGGCAAACGATGACGTCGGGCTGAATGCCGATCCCCCGCAGTTCCTTCACGCTGTGCTGCGTGGGCTTGGTTTTCAGTTCTTTCGCCGCCCGCAGGTAGGGAACCAGCGTAACGTGTACGTAGAGGGTGTTTTCCCGCCCGAGATCGATCCGGAGCTGGCGGATGGCTTCAAGAAACGGCAGGGACTCGATGTCGCCGACCGTACCCCCGATCTCTACCACCACGACGTCAGCCGCGGTTTCCTTCCCCAGAATGAGAATCCGCTCCTTAATCTCGTTGGTGATGTGGGGAATAACCTGCACCGTCCCGCCCAGGTAGTCGCCGCGGCGCTCTTTCGCGATAACTGACCAGTAAATGCTTCCCGTAGTGACGTTGCACAGGTGGTTCAGGTCAGTATCAATGAAGCGTTCATAGTGACCCAGGTCCAGGTCGGTTTCCGCACCGTCTTCGGTCACAAACACCTCGCCGTGCTGGAACGGGCTCATGGTCCCGGGGTCCACGTTAATGTAAGGATCGAGCTTCTGAATGGTGACGCTGAAACCCCGGCTTTTCAAAAGCCGCCCGATCGAAGCCGCGGTAATCCCTTTACCAAGAGAAGAAACCACGCCGCCGGTAACAAAGATATACTTCGCCATACTCTCCTCCAAATCAGTTTATCGGTGGTTAGCAGGTGCCGGCAAACCCCGGCTACATCCTTTCCGGCGCACTGATTCCCAAAAGTCTCAGGCCCTGCCGCAGGACTATTCCCACAGCCTGTACCAGCAACAGGCGCGCCTCCTCGAGGCCGGGCTCACTGCCGATTACCCGGTGGACGTTGTAAAAGGCGTGAAAAAGCCCCGCAAGCTCGTAAATGTAACCCGTCAGCCGGTGTGGCGCCAGGTCGAGGGCGGCATCCACCACCTCATCCGGGAAATCGGCCAGCTTCCTGAGCAACCGCTCTTCCTCTTCGGAGGTAAGGACGCTCAAGTCAACCGCCCCGATCTCGGGCAGCGCCTTTCCCTTGAGGCTCAGTTGGCGGAAAAGGCTGGCAATCCGGGCGTGCGCATACTGCACGTAGTAGACGGGGTTTTCCATGCTCTGGGCCCGCGCCAGGTCAAGGTCGAAATCAAGGTGGCTGTCGGCGCTGCGGAGCACAAAAAAATAGCGCGCGGCATCCCGGCCCACTTCTTCCAGCAGCTCATCCAGCGTCACGAACTCGCCCGTGCGCTTGGACATCCGCACGATCTCCCCGCCCCGGAAGAGGCGTACCAACTGCATGATGATCACGTCCAGGCGGTCCGCGTCGTAACCGAGCGCCCGGAGCGCCGCCTTCACCCTGGGGACGTGCCCGTGGTGGTCCGCTCCCCACACGTTTATCAACCAGGCGAACCCGCGGTCAAACTTGTTCGCGTGGTAGGCGACGTCCGCGGCAAAGTACGTCGCCGCGCCGGTCGAGCGCACAAGCACCTCGTCCTTCTCCACGCCGTACTTTTCAGCCTTGAACCACAGCGCGCCCTCGCGCTCGAAAGTTTCCCCCCGGGCCTTGAGCTCCCGGATCACCCTCTCCACCGCACCGCTCCGGTGCAGTTCCTGCTCCGAAAACCAGACGTCGTAGCGCACACCGAACCTCTCGAGGGAATCCCGGATGGCGGCAATCTTCTCGGCCACAGCAAAGCGCGCCAGCGCTTCTCGGCGCTCTTCCGGCGGGGTATGCCGGTAAGTGTCGCCGGTTTCCGCAATGAAGCGTTTCACCGTTGCCGCCAGGTCCGCCCCGTGGTAACCGTCTTCCGGTACGGGGACGTCCTCCCCGAACTCCTGAAGATAGAGGGCTTCCAACGAGGCGGCGAAGCGTTCAATCTGGAGTCCGGTGTCGTTGATGTAGAACTCCCTGGTCACGTCAAAGCCGCAAAAATCCAGGAGGGCAGCGATACTGTCCCCAAGCGCTGCCCCCCGGGCGTTCCCCATATGCAACAGGCCGGTGGGATTGGCACTAACGAATTCAACGTTCACCTTCCGCCCGGCGCCTACCAGCGACCGGCCGAAACGTTCCCCCTGTTCGATCACCTGCCGGAGGGCCTCCTGAAGCCACTGCGGCCGGAGGTAGAAATTGAGAAAGCCCGGCCCCGCAACTTCAATCCGTTCTACCCAGGGGCATGCCCCGTAATCAAAATGCTCCAGAATCACGGCGGCCACTTCCCGCGGGGGACGACGGGCGGGCTTCGCCAGTTGCATGGCAATGTTGGCGGCAAAATCACCGAACTTCTCTTCCCGGGGTGAACTGACTATAAAATCGGGAATTTCGACCTCTTCCGCCAAGCCAAGCGACACCCGGGAGGCCAGTCCCGCCCGGTGAAGCGCCTGCGTGATCGCCGCCCGGATCTCAGCCTTTATGGGAACCATCTCAGACCTCCCGGACGATGATCTCCAGCGCCTGGGAGCCGATCCGCTGGCGATCCAGGGCCAAATCATACTCCAAATTAATGCTCCCGCCGACCTCCGTCAGGTCCACCTCAACCTTGTAGGGGAAGACGTCGCAGAACATACTTCCGTAAGGGGTCACGTAGTTTCCCCGGTTGGGAACCCCTTCTTCAAAAACCTGGCGCCATTCCTGGGACCCCATGCGGTTGAGGGTGACGCGCCGCGGCTCCGCCTTGAGCGTGGTCGTCGTTCCCGCCATCCCCGAAACTTCGGACTCGCTGTAAACGATGTAAAAGTCCGTTTCCCGGCAGAAATAACTCCCCCGGGTCACCAGCTCGATCGTCTCCTTTTCCCCCCGGTCGTCGGTAAGCGTTCCTTTGACCGTCACCAGAACTTCTTTCTTCATCACCCACCCCAATTCTCCAAGAGACCGCCCCGGGGGTCCGGGAACCACGGACCGCAAACCGGAGGGCGCCGGCACCCGGGCGTCCGAGACCTGCCTCCGCGCCGGTTTCCCAAGGAGTCCCCGCAATTTCAGCAAACCCATTTCCGGGGTCCCGATACTCGGAAACCTTGCCCCAAAGGAACACCGAAATGCCCGAAGCACTAAACAAAAAGGACGGAACAAAGTTCCCGCATTCCCGAAAAAGTTTCGGTTCCAGAAAAATTTCTACATTCAATCCAACTTTCCTGCCGCGCCCCCCAAAATCCTCACTCGCGCGGCGTAACCTGCCGGAGGCCGGAGGAAGCCGCAACCCGTCTCTTAGGACGCACGCGCTGGAGAAAATTCCCCATCCGTTTGAAGGCCTCGGTCAGGTTCGCCACGGAGGCCGCGTAGGAACAGCGGATAAAACCCTCGCCGCTCGGGCCGAAGGCTGTA
>JASEJH010000176.1:0-826 GCA_030016455.1 Thermoanaerobacteraceae bacterium | reverse complement strand
CACGGCAACCCGCTCCTCCATCAGCAGCCGCTCGCAAAAATCTTCGGAGCCGAGGCCGGTGTCGCGAATGGACGGGAAGGCGTAAAAGGCACCCCCCGGTTCATGACAGGGCAACCCCAGTTCTTTGAAAGCGTTCATCACCAGCCGGCGCCTGTAGTTATACTGCGCCACCATCTGGCGCATCTCCTTCAAACCGTTTTTGAGCGCCTCTATTGCCGCCATCTGGGCGGTGATCGGGGCGCAGAGCATGGTGTACTGGTGGATCTTCGTCATTGCCCCGATAAAGGCCTCGTTTCCGGCCGCGTAACCCAACCGCCAACCCGTCATCGCGAAGGCCTTCGAGAAACCCTGCAGGACCACGGTCCGGTCGCGCATCCCCGGAAGCCGGGCGATGGAAACGTGTTCGCCGTCGTACGTGAGTTGAGCGTAAATCTCATCTGATATCACCAACAGGTCGTGCTCCCGCACCACGGCGGCGATATCTTCCAGCTCCGCCCGGCGCAGGGTCGCACCGGTGGGGTTGTTCGGGTAAGCCAACAGCAAAATCTTGCTCTTCGGGGTTAGCGCGCCTTCCACCTGCGCCGCGGTGATCCGGAATCCGCTCTCCATTTTTGTCGGCAGGGGAACGGGCACGCCGCCCGCCATAACGGTGCAGGGAATATACGAAACGTAAGTCGGCTCCGGAATCAGCACCTCGTCACCCGGCGTCACCAGTGCCCGGAGTGCCAGGTCAAGCGCCTCGCTGACGCCGACGGTGATTAAGATTTCCTTTGCGGCGTCATAGCGAAGCTGGAACGCCTGGTGCAGGTAGCGGGTGATCTCCTCC
>JASEJH010000175.1 GCA_030016455.1 Thermoanaerobacteraceae bacterium | reverse complement strand
TAGGCAGAAGTTTTGCGAGACGGCCGGCCAGATCCTCCGCCAGCGCCGGCTCAACCTGCGCTCCGTAGTAGACGGTCAACAGGTCCTTGTCTGCGGCGATTTTCCGGGCCGCGGTGGCCGCCACTTCTAAAAGGTCCGCGCCGGAAGCGGTAAGTTCTTCCCCGATCAGCGCGATAAAATCCCCCTCTTTGAGTTCTAGTCCGCCGATTTTTGCAGCCCGGACGGCGCGGGTCACCTCCGCGGTGACGACTCTTTCGGCTGCCCGAGCCATCCGGCCGAGATTCTGGAAGGCATCGCTTCCGGGGTCAAAGGCCAGCAGGGCCGCGACTCCCTGCGGCATGGTGACGGTGGGCACGACGTGCACCTCCCGGCCGGTCAGGTTTTTTACTTGGCGGGCGGTCAGGATGATATTCGGGTTGTTCGGGAGAATAATGGCTGCAGAAGCCCCCGTTTTTTCGACTGCTGCCGCTATCTCTCCGGCGCTCGGGTTCATGGTCTGGCCGCCGGGCACGACCGCGGCGCCGAGGTTGTTGAAAAGTGCCGCGAAGCCCTCTCCGGCCGCTACAGCCACAACGGCGGTTGCGGTTTGCTGCCGGGCCGCCTGCCAGTACTGGTCGCGCATGTTGTTGATCCTGATGTCGTGCAGTGAGCCGTATTTCAGGGCGGCCTCGAGCACAATACCCGGATGGTCGGTGTGGACGTGCACGCGGAGTACGTCGTCCTCTCCAACGACCAAAAGAGAATCGCCGTGGGGTGCCAGCTCTTCCTTCAGAGGGACGGCATTCAGGTTCAGGCCCTTGAGGAGAAACTCGGTGCAGTAGGTGAAATTGCTCTTTTCGTCTCCGGTTTCTGCCAAGGCGGGCGCTGCGGGTATTCCGTAGTCCGGCCGCCGGCCTGGGTCATGCCCGGGCGTTAACAGGTGCTCCGCCTTCAGTTCCTTTTCGACGGCGGCCTGAAGAACGCCTTCGAGAATGGCGGTAAAGCCTCGTCCTCCGGCGTCAACCACGCCGGCCTCTTTGAGAACCGGCAGGAGTTCCGGTGTCTGTGTCAGGCTTCGGGTTGCGGTTCTTAAAATCGACACGAGCAGGCGCAGCAGGTTCCGGCTGCGGCCGGCCGCGGTGGAGGCTTCCTGGGCGGTGTCCCTCACCACGGTGAGGATTGTTCCCTCAACCGGTTCGTTAACCGCCCGGTAGGCGTATTCGGCACCGGCAGCTAAAGCGCCGGCGATATCCTGCACGTCGGCCCTTTCTTTCCCGGCGAGGGCGGTGGCGAAACCCTGAATGATCTGAGAGAGAATCACGCCGGAGTTGCCCCGGGCGCCGATTAAGGACCCGCGGGCTGCTGCTGCGGCCGCTTCGGCAATCACTTCCGGCGGGGAGTCGCCGAGCGCCGCCACGGCGGTTTGGAGCGTGGCGCACATGTTTGTTCCTGTATCGCCGTCGGGCACTGGAAAGACATTCAGGGCGTCAATCTCCTGCCGGTGCCGGCTCAGCCAGTCCAGGGCGCCGTGCAGGATTCGCGCGAACAGGGCGCCATCAATCGTTTCGGGCGCCAAGGGAAGACTCCCCTTCTGGTCGTTTTTGCCTGGTAGGTTGCGGTGGTAATTCGCCCGGAGGTTGCCCAGGCATTTCCGCGGGAGGTTCGACTCCTTCCCCTCCGGGAAGGGTTGCGCCGTCCTGCCCGTTATCTTCCGGAAGCGGTTCGACGTGGAGATTGCAGGTTTCCGTCGGTACCCTTTCCGTATAGTCCTTCACGTAGGAAGGCACCGTGTAGGGCAGTTGGATCAGAACCCTGGTCAGGCGCTCCGGACAGTGCTCCGTAGGTAAAAGACCGGAGGCGGCGCAGACCTCCACCAGGACGTGGGTGTTATCAACTTCCGTCGGCACGGTTCCCTGGACGAAAAGGTCGGTGACCTGGTGTTCCGGCGGCGTCAGGGGACCGGGAAGAAGGCCTGATTTACTGTCCACGGTTGCGGTCACGATATCGGGCGGCCGCGTGAAATCCTGCGGCGGGGTTCCCTTCAGAACTTTGCCCATAATCTCCCGCCAGATCTGTGCCGGGTAGAGTCCACCATAAGCCTGGGGCATCGCACGCGGTTTGTCGTATCCGATCCAGACCACGCCCACCAGGTCAGGGGTATAGCCGCAAAACCAGATGTCCTTGCTGTCATCGGTGGTTCCTGTTTTTCCGGCTACGGGGTGGAACCCGAGACGTGCCCGGTATCCCGTGCCGTTTTCCACGGCGGAACGGAGCATATCGGTAATCAGGTAAGCGGTGGTCGGCTTCATCACGCGCACCATCTTGGGCTTGAATTCGTCCAGGACGATGCCGTCAGCCGTTTCCACCCTGGTGATGGCGGTGGCGGGGGTGTAGACGCCGTGGTTCGCAAAAGCGGCGTAGGCCTGGGCCATCTGGAGCGGTGTAACCCCTTTGTGCACACCTCCTAGAGCCAGGCTCAAGCCTTCTTTCCCCGGGGTGAACTCAAACCCCAGGCGGCCGGCAAAGCTCGTCGCCTGTTCTATCCCCACGTCTTTCAGCACCTTTACTGCCGGAATGTTGATGGAACGGCGCAGGGCCGTGCGCAGGGTAATCAGGCCGTGGTACTGTCCGTCATAATTTTTCGGCACATAGTTGCCGAATTTTACGGGGATATCGTCCACCACCGTGGCCGGCCCGTAGCCGAGGTATTCGATGGCCGGTCCGTAGGCGATAATCGGCTTGAAAGCGGAACCCGGCTGGCGGTAAATGTCCGTAGCCCGGTTGAGCCCCCGGCGGTGTGTGTATTCGCGCCCGCCGACGAGAGCCCGGATATGGCCGTTATGCGGGTCCATGACCACTGCCGAGCCCTGGGGTTGCAAATTGCCATCTTCGTCCCGGGATGAAGGAGGAAAGTTCTTTTCGTTCTGCAACGCCTGTTCGGCAATTTGCTGGATCCTGGGGTCCAGGGTGGTGTAAACCCGCAAACCGGCGCGAAAAACCCGGTTGACGCCGTACTCGTCGACTAGCCGGTCGGTAACGTAATCGACAAAGTACGGGTAGGGGTACCGTTTTTCCCTGTTATTGCCAGGGTTTAGGCGGAGGGGTTCCTCCTTGATTGCGGCGGCTTCTTCCGGTTTGATAAAGCCGTACCGGACCATGTTGTCCAGAATCAGGTTGCGGCGGTTAAGGGTTGCCTGCGGATTTCGGAAAGGCGAGTAGAGCGACGGCGCCTTGGGCACGGCGGCTAAAAGAGCGCCTTCCGCCAGTGTCAGCGACGACACGTCCTTATTGAAATATGTGCGCGCGGCTGCCTGAATCCCGTAAGCCCCTTCCCCGAAGTAGATCTGGTTCAGGTAAAGTTCAAGAATTTCCTGCTTGTGGTAATGCCGTTCGATCTGCAGCGCCAGCACCGCCTCCTGAATCTTACGCTTCAGGGTTCGCTCCGGCGTCAAGAAGCAGTTCTTGGCCAACTGTTGCGTAATGGTGCTACCCCCTTCGTGGATGCCGCCGCCCCGAAGGTTGTGGTAGAAAGCCCGGATGATTGCCCGGAGGTCGATCCCGATATGTTCGTAAAAACGGACGTCCTCCGCGGCCAGAAAAGCGTTCTGGACTTCCAGAGGAATCGCGCTTAGCTCCACCGGGATCCGGTTCTGAATTCCAATTTCGGTGATCAGATCGCCGTTTCGGTCGTAGAGCAGAGTCGAAAGCGAGCCTTCCAACCGTGCCTGGTCAAAGGCCGGTATGTCCTTCAGACTGTAAGCGACCATCCCGGCTGCGCTGGCGCTCAAGGCGAATAGAAGTAACAGCGCCAGGAAGATCGCCAGCCGCCAGGGGTTTAAGCGCCGCTTTATTTTTTTGGTCCGGTTGTTTCTGTATTCAGTTCTACTCTTCACTCAAATAGCCCCACGTGGTTGATTTACCGGCTAAATTATAACACATTTCACGCCCCCTTAAAAAACGAATGTTCCGCCGGCTCCCGTGTCAACTCAAATAAAAATCTTACCGTAGGAGGGTGGCTCACTCAAATAAAAACCTAACCCTGCACCACCTCCTGGTTGACAGGAGTAGCTTGTGATTCTGGGAGTGCCGGTGAAGGACCCTTATTCAACAGATCTTCAAGTTGACGATGGAGCGCGAGTGGGTTCAAGGTTTTCAGTTGGTGCTGGAGGACCACCCGAGCCTTAAGAGTCAGGGTGTTGGTTTCGCTTAGGCGCTGGAAAGGTGTACGGGCTGTATCGTACCGCTTGCGAAGGCGGCTGCTGCAGCGCTCTTTGGCGATCACTTTGCGCATGGGCAGGAACAAATTCACATAGGGATCGAGACAGGCATAGACCTGGTTGAGCCACTCTACA
>JASEJH010000174.1:2030-4342 GCA_030016455.1 Thermoanaerobacteraceae bacterium | reverse complement strand
ACCGAAACGCCAACCGCCCGGGCGACATGCACCACCTGGCGGGTTAAAGCCACGTTGTCCGCGAAAGGCAGGTGCGAACCGTCAATCATCACCGAACTGAAACCGGCCGCGATGCACCGCACGACCTGTTCGAAGCCGGTGCCGTGGTCGAGGTGCAGTGCAACCGGCAGCCGGGTCAGGGAAATGGCGGTCTTCGCCAAGGCAGAGATATACTCCAGCCCGGCATACTTAATCGCCCCCTGACTCGCCTGCAGAATCACCGGCGCGTTCTCGGCCTCGGCCGCGGCCAGGATCGCCTGAACGATCTCCATGTTGTTGCAATTAAAAGCTCCAACGGCATAACCGCCCGTTGCCGCCGCCCGCAGCAGACGCGCCGTAGTAACTAAAGGCATATCTTCCTCCGTAAGCAGGAATTCGCGGTCAGAAGCCAGGAGTTAGAATCCAGAAGCCAGAATATTCAAAAGGCTGAACGTCAAACGCCGAACAAACCCAAACCGATTCCCATTACACCGAACACTGAACGTATTTTCAGGGCGGTCAGCCAACTCTTTAAGCACCGGAACTCTATTAAATCTATCGGCCTACTTGCTATCCTTCTTCACTCTTCATTCTGAATTCTGGATTCCGACTTCTGAATTCTTTATTTATTATCCCTCTTGATACCCTTTTTCTTACCCCGGACGGCCCGGTCAAAACCGTAAAAGCTCCGCCGGGAAAGTTCAATCGCGGGAAATTCTTGCAACTGGAGAAAATCCTCTTCGGTTTCGGCATAAATGGTGGTCATCCGGTCGCAGTTCTTGCAGCGCAATTCCAGCCGGTCAGGCAGAACCTCGAGTTCGATCTTGTTCTTCCCGCACGGGCAGAAGACACTGCCCTCGTCCGCCATCTCCTGCAAATAGTTCAACACTTCAAACATCACGTCCGGATTCGAAAAGTAACTGGGTCCCCCGAGTTCCTCGATCAGGGATTCAAGCTCTTCCTGGTAAGTCTGGATGGTGGCCCGGACCTTGTCCCGGGGCCCCACATTCCCAAGTTCCAGGCCCGTCTCCAGGCACAAGAGGGTCGTTAGCTCGGACGACCAGAGCTTTTTCCCGGACAGACGGTAAGTGTGGTGCAGGTCGCAAACGGTGCAGCTGACATCGAAGGTATACGCCGTATGGTCCTTCGTCGAAACCACCGCTTTCTCCATCCCGCAGGAACAGATAACCCTTCCGGGCTTCTGCTTCGACACGGCGAAGCGCGAGAGATGGAAGAGCTCCAACCGCCCGCAGTCAGGACAGCGAAGGGCGATTACGATATCTGTCGGAAGCAGCATATACCTTCAAACCTCCTCAAGGTATGCCGTGACGGCTCGGCAGCTACCCGCCGGGGGCCTGTAATTCCGGCTTAACCTCCTCTTTTCGTACCTGACCCCGCAAAAGGAAACACTTTTTCGCTTTTTGGTGTTACTTCGCCACGAGTAGCGGAACTCCTGCTGCGAAAAATACTTTTATGGCGTCTGGTCTAAGTTAATTTATGGCCCTTCTGGCAAAAAAGGCAACAGGGTTTCCACCAGCCGGCGCAAATCCTGAAGGTCAAAAGGCTTCGCCAGTCTTCCGGCAACCGGCAGGTTTTCCTCCGCTTCCATTTCTCCCGTCATTAACACGACGGGCACTTCCGGTGCCAAACGCCTGATTTCTTCAAGCAACGCCGTCCCGCTGACCTGGGGGAGTTTTAAATCAAGCAGGATCAATCCGGGAGGTTCTTGCCTGATCAGCGCCAGCGCCTCTTCCCGATTGGTGGCTGTCCGAACCGTGTAGCCCAACGGTACCAGGGCTTCCTCGACCAGCCAGCAGATATACCGCTCATCATCTACGACCAGGACAGACGACATTTTGTTTCCCCCAACTCCCTACGGAACGTCGAGCAACGGAAAGAGTGTACCCGCCAGCACCATCACCGCAGCGGCGAAGACCATTCCCAGTACGACGAGGGCAGCTACCGGCGTGAGCACCGTCAGTGCGGCAAGCCCGGTGGAGAAACCGTGGACCTCCCGCAGGCCGAGAACCAGCAGCACAACCCCCCAGACCAGCACGCCGAAGCCGATAATGCCGCTTAAAGCAGCGGCGGCAATGTCCGGCACCCGCAGCAGTCTCAACAGCAACTCCACCGTAATCAGGAAAATTCCCGGCAGTGCCGCCAGGGCATACACCGTAAGGGTTCCTCGCGGGCTCCCCTTTCCGCCCCAGATTTCCGCCACCAGGTGCAGGACGGCGCCGTACAGGAACCACCTCAGCCCCGCAAAAACCAGCGCAAAGAAAACAATAAAAGGC
>JASEJH010000174.1:0-2020 GCA_030016455.1 Thermoanaerobacteraceae bacterium | reverse complement strand
GCCCGGAAAGCACCTGTATAACAGGTGCCAGGTCCGCAGCGGGGAAATCGGCGATGGCGGAACGGAAGAAGGAAAAGCTTACGACTGCGTTGCTAACCGCCAGAAGAAAAAACAGCAGGGCCGCGTAACATAGAGGGGGGCCTTCTTTTATCTTCCTGAAGGTGGCGGCGGGGTTAAAGAGAACCCCGTAAACCAGATCGAGGACACCCGGGCGTATAACACCGCCGTTTTCTGGAGCTTCCATGGCTAACCCCCCTACCGCTGAATTACAGGAAGACAAAGGAGCCACGCCGGCAGTAACTCCGGAAGCAGCGGTCTCCCGGTCGCGCCTCCCAACAGCCGCTCCCAGAAAAAGCGGGACGGTCCAAGGTCCACCACCTGCGGTTCACCCTTTATCCCGGCAAGGCGCCCGGCACACCGCACGGCATCGCGGAAGTCACCGAGTTCGTCCACCAGCCCCACGGCTTTCGCCTGCCGTCCGGTGAAAATCCGGCCGTCCGCGAGGCGCAAAACCTCTTCCCGCTCCATCTTCCGCCCCTCGGCCACCCAGTCCACAAACTGGTCGTAAATGTCGTCCACCATCCCCTGAAAAATAGCGCGTTCCTGGGGCGTCATCGGCCGGCTTTCCGAACCCATATCTTTGTATGGCCCGCTTTTAATCGTTTCCTTGGAAACGCCTATCTTGCCGTAAAGGCCGGTCACCTCAACGGTTTCGATCAAAACGCCGATGCTTCCGGTTATCGTCGCCGGGTTGGCGAAAATCCGGTCGCTCCCGGCCGCAACCCAGTAGGCCCCTGAGGCCGCCACATCACCCATCGAGGCCACCACCTTCTTGCCGGCTTTCTTCAGCCTTTTCACCGCCTCGGCGATCTCCTGGGAGGCTGCCGCGGTCCCGCCCGGACTGTCCAGCCGTAAAACCACCGCCCTGATGCCCGGGTTTTCCTCGGCCCGGCGGAGGGCTTCGAGCACCCCGCCGGTTCCGGCCGTACCGCCGAAAGGCCCGCCATCCGCAGCGGTGATGATCCCCTGAATGTAAACCACACCCACCTGCTCCCCGCCCGGCAAGGCCCCTTTCCCCGGTCCTTTGCCGCCCACCGCAGCCGCGACGATCACCGAAACGATCAGCAACCCGAGAACAAGTGCACCGATCACCTTTTTCACCGCTGAACCGCCTCCCCGCCGGTCGTCCAGTCGTCAGACGCCGGAAATCAGGATCCCAGAGTTACTACCTGAACAAATGGTCAACCCGTCCTTCTTGCCGCCAGGGCCGCACCGACAAAATCCCTGAAAAGCGGGTGGGGCTTCAACGGCCGCGACTTGAATTCCGGGTGGAACTGCGTGGCCACAAACCACGGATGCGCCGCCAGTTCCACGATTTCAACCAGCCTGCCGTCCGGGGAAATGCCGCTGAAGCGGAAACCCGCCCGGGCGAACGCTTCACGGTAAGCGTTATTGAACTCGTAACGGTGGCGGTGCCGCTCCCAGACTTCGGTTACGCCATAGGCGCGGTGGGCCAGCGTATCCGGCACAATACGGCAGGGGTAGCGCCCGAGACGCATCGTGCCGCCGAGTTCCGTGATTCCCTGCTGGTCCGGCAAGAGAGCGATGACCGGGTGCGGCGTCGCCGGGTCCAGTTCGGCGCTGTTGGCCTTTTCCAGCCCGAGCACGGCACGGCCGAATTCCACCACCGCCAGCTGCATCCCCAGACAGATACCGAGATAGGGTACCCGGTTTTCGCGGGCGTAGCGGATCGCCCGGATTTTTCCTTCCGTCCCCCGCTCGCCAAATCCCCCCGGCACCAGGATCCCGCCGACCCCTTCCAGGAGCGGACCGGCGTCCTGCTGTTCAACGTCCTCCGCGTTGACTAATTTTATCTCCACCCTGGCGTTGTGCGCGATCCCCGCGTGGCAGAGCGCCTCGTTGATACTGAAGTAAGAGTCCTTCAACCCCACGTATTTCCCGACCAGGGCGATGGTCACGGCAAAACGCGGGTTTTTCAAGCGGTTCACCATTTCCCGCC
>JASEJH010000173.1 GCA_030016455.1 Thermoanaerobacteraceae bacterium | reverse complement strand
GCTCATTGATCCGAAAGTCCTTGGTAATAACCTATCCACCTCCAAAATACAAAAGACGGGCATACCCACCCGCCTTGCTAATACCTCGTCCGGAAAACAACCTGTTACCTGGTTCCATGACCCTGCCGGCAGCAAAGGCGCCGCAAGGTGAGAAGCGGATGGCTTCTGCTTTGCGCGTGTTGGTACTACCTTTGCGCCATTATAACACGAGAAGGAAACAGCGTCAATAAATTGTAACGTCAACCCCGGTAAAAACGCTTCTCTTTGGACCGGGTGGCATCCATGAAAAAAGAGCGGCCGCCTTCCGGCCGCAAAATTCCTGCAGCACCCCTCCGTTGCCAAACCACCGCCACCCGGTCTATAATGGAACAAACAGGGGGTTGCGCGGATGAACTACAGACAAAGATACAAGTACCTGCGTTCGGTTAAAGGTTATGATTCGGAACGGTATTTCAAAGAAACCAAAGCCTTTAACCAGGCCGCTCACGCTCTGGGAAAGCAGTATTGCCTGATGTTGGAGCTTAAAGAGGCCCTGCTGGACCTGAACCGCGCATTGACAACGCTTAACCGCCACTTGAAACGCGCCAAATGGTTCCTGCACTGAATCCTTAGTCGTCGTCGTATTCCTCTGCGAACTCTTCCCAGGCTTCAACACAACTCAGACAGATCGCGCACCCTGAAACCCGAAGCATTTTCCCCTCGTCTGTTTCAACGCCGCATATGGCACATCTTTCCATTCTGACCCCCTCCTCGGCAAGTTGCCCGGCTGCACCGGGCACTCCAAAGCGTTCTTTTTCATTTTACTGACCTTTCAATCCGCCGGTACCAAGGCCTGATACGGCCGCCCGCTCCCGCGCTGCAATGACCCTCGGGTCCGCAACCGCACCACCGGCCGTCAAAACACAAACCGGGCGCCGCCTGGGGACGCCCGTTACCGGCAAACCTTTAACGAACCTGGTGCCGGAGGTGGGATTTGAACCCACACGGGAGCAAGCTCCCCCGGGATTTTAAGTCCCGTGCGTCTGCCTTTCCGCCACTCCGGCCGCAGTCTCATTGTAACAAAAAACCGGGGGCGGTTCAACCGCCCCGAACCTAACAACCTCCAAGGAAACCTATAGACCCGCGTAGCATGCAACCCGTACTGCCCTGTTTTCTTAGCGTCCGGGACGCAAGCACTTGGATTTAAAAAGCCGCCCGCAAGAGCAGGCGGCTTTTCCCCCCAATTCAAGGTCCGGTTAGACTTCGATATCCGGAGGCGGCAGATACTCGCTTTCCTTCGCAGCCATTTCCTTGATCTCCGCGAGGCGGGCAAAAACACCCTGCATTACCTCCGAACCGAGGGACTTGGTTTTCGCTATTTCCTCGAACACAACCCGGTTAAACGCAACCGGAACATCGGTGATAGCGCCCCGCGAATCGACCCGGGCCGTGGCGAACTCGTCCAGAATCCGCTGCGCGTCTTCGTCGCTGAGCTCCACATTAAAAGCGTTGAGCGCCCCACCAAATAGCTTTTCGACCTTCTTTTCCAGCCCGCTTCCTTCGAGCTTCTTGAGCCGGCCCTCGTCCAAAAGCACCACTATGTATTTGGCCATCGATCTCACCTCCTGGTTAAAATACCCTTAAACATCCATATCCGGAAGATCAACTTCGAGCTCTTTCTCCCGTTCCATCAAGTACTTCGGTGTAACAAACGGATAACCGTAGACCTTCCACCACTTCACGGCCACTTTGTAGACCTCCGGCCGGAAGATCACCGGCGGCGGGAAGACACCCTCGGAAACCATGCCGCGGATGAAGCTGCCGCTGAACTTCTGCCTTTCCTTGTGGTTGCAGTTACCGCTGTACGCAATCTCACCGCACTTCGGGCAGTACCAAAACTCAGCCATATTCTGCGGTCTGATCTTCAGACCGTACGGCACCTCATTGACCGGCTTATCAAAACCAAAGCTGGGAACACCCTTGCCCCAGAGAATCTGCGTGGCATACATATCGTAGTATTCACCGACGGCAGCGTGGTCGCGGCCGAACATATGGTGCGTGCAGCCCATGTTCTGGCGGACTATACCATGGAGCAGGGATTCAAGCGGGTTGCCGTACCGCATATCCCAGAGCAGGATGGTTACCAGATGCCGCTCCGGCTTGATATAACCATAGAGGTTGACCGCCTCGTGCCCTTCAACGATCGCCTCGTCCGGATAGTCGCCCTTTCTCTTGACGCCGATTACGGCGTTAACCAAGATGCCGTGACACGGCTCGGAATCGCCGGTATAGGCGGCGTTCTTCATCAGGTGTTCGTGGCCGACGTGCGGGACGTTTCTGGTCTGATGGTTGATTACCGTCCGCCAGCCTCTCCTGTCGAATTCCTCGCGGCACTTTTTGGGCGGGTACCAGAACCTGTCGAAAGGAGGTATCAGCTTCGGCTCGTTGATGATTTTGTACTTCCCAGCGTAGATTACCGGATTCATGCTCTTATAGATTACCCAGCCCGGATGCTTCTTATCGAAGGGCTCTTTTACGACCTCGGGATTATTCTCCGGTGTACCAAAAGTTCTGGTGGCTACTTCTTCCGGGTTGATGCGGTATATTTCTTCAATGTCAAGAATCGCGAACGGTTTCCCTTTAAGTCTGAGAAGCAGCCTGTCCCCAGAGGTTACGCCCAATTTCTTATGGTCTTCCTCGGAAACGTCGAAGAGGATTGGGTACGGGAAAATCCACTCGTTAAGAAGTCTTCTTTCTTTAAGAACTCTTTCGAGTTCCGCCTCCTTCATTGAACCTTCAACTGGGGAGAAGAAACCGTAGCAGACCGACATTATTTCCCGGTATACGTTGCGTACCGGCACCCCTTTTTCGTCCACCGTCGGTTTGATGTCGAAAACCGCCGCCGCACTTTTGGCCAACTTCTTTCCAGCAGCAGAGTCCGTTACAACCCTCTCTATAAGTCTGCCGCCATGAGGCTCGGGCCTTTCAATCCTGATGGACATTTACGTACCTCCTTCTTTTACTAAAGATCGGCTGGCAAATCCATTTTGTCTTTCAAAGCACGAATATGTTGTAAGAGCTACAGTAGGCTGTTTTTGAAAAAAGTTTATGCTGCCCCGCAACCCACCCCCTTGTTGGAACTTGTGATAATCGGAACATGCAACCTTAAAAAATTAAAGGTATACTCACCCCATTTTATAAGCCAACAGTCAAATCTTTTTGGACAAGTATAAATCATTTTGAAATGGGATGTCAATACCTGATTTCATCTTGAATGCCTGTTTCTATTTGATTTGCCTTAACTTGTATGCGGGTGAATAGGCACGGAAATCAAGCCTCTCTTGCTGAAGCAGACGGGCGCCGGCGAAAACACTTTGCCCGCCGCACCGGTCGCGGCCACAGGCCCCGGAAAGCAAAACTTCCCGGCGGAAGTCCCTTTTACCATCCAGGGCGCCAGGCAACCGGCAGACGCCGCCCCATACCAAAAGCCTTGGTCGTCACCTTCAGCCCCGGCGCGGCCTGGCGGCGCTTAAACTCCGCCCGGTCCACCCGCCTGATCACCTCGCGTACCAGCTCAGGGGAGAAACCCCGGGCGACGATCTCTTCCGCCGAAAGATTCTCTTCAATGTAAGCCTTGAGGACGGGGTCAAGCAACCGGTAGGGAGGCAGGGAATCCTCGTCACGCTGGCCGGGTCGCAGTTCCGCCGACGGGGGTTTCGTCAGTACGGCCGCCGGAATGATTTCCCGTTCCCGGTTGATATACCTTGCCAGCTCGTAAACCATCATTTTGGGCACGTCGGCGATTACCGAAAGCCCCCCGGACATATCCCCGTACAGGGTGCAGTAGCCTACCGCCAGTTCGGATTTGTTGCCCGTGCTGAGAACCAGGTAGCCTTCGCGGTTCGAGATGAACATCAGGATGTTGCCGCGGATGCGGGCCTGAACGTTCTCTTCGGCCACGTCAAGGCGCGGCTTGCCATCGGGATTCAGCACTTCGAGGTAAACCGCAAATATCCGCTCGATCGGGACCACCCGCCAGCCGATCCCGAGGTTGCGCGCCAGCGCTTCGGCATCCCGCAAGCTTCCGGGGGAAGAGTACGGGGAAGGCATTCCCACCCCCAAAACATTCTCCGGTCCGAGAGCCTCGGCGGCCAGCGCCGCCACCACCGAAGAGTCGATCCCGCCGCTCAAACCGACTACCGCCCGCTTGAAGCCCGTCTTCCGGAAATAATCCCGGATCCCGAGCACTAGTGCCGCGTGAACACAGGAAATATCCTCCTCCACCCGGGCCGGTTCTTTGCCCGCCGGAAAGGCCGTGGTTTCAACAACCGCAAAGTCTTCGGCAAACGCCTTGCCCCCCCAGACCAG
>JASEJH010000172.1 GCA_030016455.1 Thermoanaerobacteraceae bacterium | reverse complement strand
TTCGAACTTCGAACTTCGAACGGACCCTAAGGGTCCATCAGTTTAAGCCCAAACGCAGAACGTGTTCTTAAGGGGGTTTTACCAGGTGGGGTTTCCTGTAACGCGGCTGCGCCGGTTGCGCGTTAGCCAGGAGATGCGGCGGCTGGTCCGCGAGACGGAGTTGAACGTTGGTGACCTGATCTACCCGGTTTTTGTCACCGAAGGCGAAGGGGTAACGGTGCCGGTGGCGGCGATGCCGGGTATCAACCGGTTTTCGGTGGACACCCTGCTGCGGGAGCTCAAAGGAGTGGTGGAGGCCGGGATACCGGGGATAATCGTTTTCGGGGTGCCGGCCGAGAAAGATGACTACGCTTCGGGGGCCTGGGCGAGTGAAGGTGTAGTCCAACAGGCGGTGCGCACTATCAAGGAGTTTTTCCCCGGCCTGCTGGTGATTACCGACGTCTGCCTGTGCGCCTATACCAGCCACGGCCACTGCGGGCTGGTCGAGAACGACCGGGTACTGAACGACCAGACCTTGGAAATTCTGGCCCGTACGGCCGTTTCTCACGCCCGCGCGGGTGCGGACGTCGTGGCTCCTTCGGATATGATGGACGGGCGGGTGAAGGCGATTCGGGAGGCGCTCGACGCCGCCGGTTACCAGGATACGGCCATTATGGCGTACAGCGCCAAGTATGCCTCAGCCTTTTACGGGCCTTTTCGGGAGGCGGCCGACTCCCGGCCGCAGTTCGGCGACCGGCGGAGCTACCAGATGGATCCGGCGAACGCCGCCGAGGCGCTTTTGGAGGTGGCGCTTGACATCGAGGAGGGCGCCGACATCGTGATGGTGAAGCCGGCGCTGGCCTACCTCGACGTCATTTACCGGGTAAAGGAGCGGTTCAACCGCCCGGTGGCTGCCTACAACGTCAGCGGGGAATACTCGCTGGTCAAGGCGGCGGCTGCACAGGGCTGGGTGGACGAGCGGGCGGTGGTCCTGGAGATGCTCACCGCGATGAAGCGGGCCGGTGCCGATATTATTCTGACTTATTTCGCCAAGGACGTTGCCGGATGGCTGAACGATAAACGGAACGAAAATATAGAAGGGAAAGTGGAACCGTGATCGTTTCCTGGAACACAACCAACGAGTGTAACCTGAAGTGCGCCCACTGCTACCGGGATGCCGGGACGAAAAAAGCGGAGGAGCTTACGACGGCCGAAGGGCGATCGCTGATTGACGAGATCGCCCGGGCGGGGTTCAAGATCATGATTTTCTCTGGCGGGGAGCCGATCATGCGAGACGATCTTTACGAACTGGCGGCCCACGCCCGGGACCGCGGCCTGCGGCCGGTTTTGGGAACGAACGGCACCCTGATCACGCCGGAAGTGGCCGGGAAGCTCAAGGAAGCCGGGGTGATGGCTGTCGGGATCAGCCTGGACAGCATGGACAAGAAGGCGCACGACGACCTGCGCGGCGTGCACGGTTCATGGGACGCGGCGGTTGATGGTATGCGGGCCTGCCGGGAGGTGGGGCTCAGTTTTCAGGTGCATACGACGGTAATGGACTTCAACTACGAAGAGGTGGAGCAGATTACGGATTTCGCGCTGTCTGTCGGGGCGCAGGCGCACCACGTCTTTTTCCTGGTGCCTACCGGGCGGGCGGTGGAGATTGCGGAGGCTTCCATAAAGGCGGAACAGTATGAGCGGTTGCTGCGCCG
Organism: Thermoanaerobacteraceae bacterium; assembly: GCA_030016455.1. Classification (GTDB taxonomy): domain Bacteria; phylum Bacillota; class Desulfotomaculia; order Desulfotomaculales; family Ammonificaceae; genus Yes71-27. The sequence goes on along the minus strand of JASEJH010000172.1, from coordinate 2,661 downwards.
GCTCTTAGAGAAACAGCGGCATGTGCCGCTCGAAATCAAACCCACCTGCGCCCCCCAGTTTTTGCGGATCGCCAAGCAGATGGGGATCAACACGCGCTTCACCCGCGGCTGCCTGGCGGGCCTTTCCTACTGCCTGATCAACCCGGTAGGGGTGGTGCAGGCCTGCGCCTACCTGGACTTTCCGGCGGGGAACGTGCGAGAGGCGCCGTTTACCACGGTCTGGCGGGAAGCGGAGGTCTTCCAGCGCCTCCGGACGCGGGAGTATACCGGGAAATGCGGGCGGTGCGAGTACAACGACGTGTGCGGCGGCTGCCGGGCAAGGGCGTATTTCTACTTTGGGGACTACATGGCGGAAGAACCGTGGTGCCTTTACGGTGCCGGGAGGAGGAGCTGAGTGACGGTGGACGAAAAGGGCCTGACCGAAGCCGAACGGCAGCTCTTGAACGCGATGCAGCAGGGCTTCTTGCCGGTGCCGGAACCCTTCAAGGAGGTCGCGACCCGGCTGGGCTTGACGGAGGAAGAGGTGCTCTCCGAGCTCCGGCGGCTGAAGGAAGCCGGGGTGATCCGGCGCCTGGGGGCGATCATTGACTCCCGGAAGATCGGGTACACCGGGACACTCTGCGCGATGCGGGTGCCAGAAGAGCGCATCCTGGAAGCGGCGGCCGTGATCAATTCCTTCCCGGAGGTCACGCACAACTACGTGCGGGAGCACGATTACAACGTCTGGTTCACCATCCTGGCGCCATCGGAGGAGCGGATCGGCGAGATCATCAACAGCATCAAGGAACAGACCGGGATCACCGCTTTCTTGAACCTGCCGGCGCGGCGGATTTTCAAAATCCGCGTGAATTTCGACCTGGAGGGAGAAAGGTGACGGTGACGGAAAAGGAGCAGCACCTCATTCTGGAACTGGGGAACAACTTTCCGATCGAATCCCGGCCTTTCGCCGTGATCGGTGCCCGTCTGGGAATGACGGAAGACGAGGTGCTCGCCCGGGTGAAGGAGTTTATGGCCCGGGGTATCATCCGGCGGCTCAGCGTGGCCCTTCGCCACCAGAACGTAGGGTTTACCGCCAACGCGATGATCGTCTGGAAAGTGCCGCCGGAGCGCCTGGATGAGGTGGGGAGGATACTGGCTTCTTTTCCGGAAGTGACCCACTGCTACGAACGGGAAACAGCGCCGGACTGGCCGTACAACCTGTACACCATGGTGCACCGGCCTTACCGCGAGGAGTCGCTCGCGATCGCCGTGCGGCTGAGCGAAGCGGTGGGGATAAAGGATTACCGGGTGCTTTTCAGTACGCAGGAACTGAAGCGCTCGAATCCGCAGTATTTTACGGAAGGAGGGTGAACCCGGATGCGGTTCGACCGATCCAGCCTTTTATTCGTAGAAGCGCAAAAGTACCTGCCGGGCGGAGTGAACAGCCCGGTCCGGGCATTTAAAGCGGTGGGACGCGACCCAGTATTTATCCGCAGAGGGGAAGGCCCGTACCTGTTCGACCTTGACGGGAACAGGTATGTTGACTACGTATGTTCCTGGGGGCCGTTGATTTTAGGCCACGCTTATCCGGCGGTCGTGGAAGCGATCCAGAATGCGGCCGTGCGCGGCACCAGTTACGGTGCGCCGACGGAGCTTGAGGTGGAGCTGGCGAAGCGGATTGTCGCCGCGCTTCCTGCCGTCGAGATGGTACGGCTGGTGAACTCCGGCACCGAGGCGACGATGAGCGCTGTGCGGCTGGCCCGGGCGTACACGAAACGGTCTAAAATCTTGAAGTTCGAGGGATGCTACCACGGACACGGCGACGCCTTCCTGATTAAGGCCGGTTCCGGAGCACTCACCCTGGGAATTCCAACGAGTCCCGGGGTGCCGGCAACGGTGGCTGCCGATACGATCACGGCGCCCTATAACGACCTAGAGACGGTGCGGGAGATTTTCAAACTCGAAGGGGAGCATCTTGCCGCGGTGATCCTCGAGCCGGTGGCTGGCAATATGGGGGTAGTGCCGCCGGCGGCCGGTTTTCTGGAAGGGTTGCGGGCGCTCTGCACGGAGTACGGTGCGCTCCTGATCTTCGACGAGGTGATTACCGGTTTTCGGGTGGGTTACAACGGCGCGCAGGAACTTTTTGGTGTTTATCCCGATCTTACCTGCCTGGGGAAAATCATCGGCGGCGGTTTACCGGTGGGAGCCTACGGCGGCAAGAGGGAAATCATGGAATTGGTCGCACCCCAGGGACCGGTTTACCAGGCCGGCACCCTATCCGGCAACCCGCTGGCGATGGCTGCCGGAATCGCCACCCTGGATTTCCTCAAGAAACCGGGGACTTACGAGCGGCTGGAGGAGTTGGCGGCGCGGCTTGCCGCAGGTCTGGAGAGGGCGGCGGCGGAGGCCGGCGTTCCGGTGGCGATCAACCGGGTGGGTTCGATGCTTACCGTATTCTTCACGCCGGGGCCGGTCAGGGACTACGCGACTGCCACCGCTGCGGACACCGCGAAGTTTGCGGCCTTTTTCCGGGAAATGCTGAAAGCGGGAGTTTACCTGCCGCCGTCCCAATTTGAGGCGCTTTTCGTCTCGCTGGTTCATCCGGTCACCGACATTGACGAGACGGTGGGCGCGGCGGCGCGTTGTTTCCGGAGTGTTGCTTAGAAACGTGTTGTAAAACTC
>JASEJH010000171.1:2337-4358 GCA_030016455.1 Thermoanaerobacteraceae bacterium | reverse complement strand
TATAATGAAACTACCAGAAGAAAAGGCGCTGCTTTCCTTTTTTTGCGGGGGCAGCCGCGTTTTTTAGCGGTGAAGTTATGGCCTGGGATTCTTTAGCGGATTCTTCAGTCTTACCCTTGCCGGCCCGCCTGACCGATGACGAGTCGTTTATCCGCCGGACCCTGGAGCTTGCCGCCCGGGCCCGGGGGCTGACGAGTCCCAACCCGCTGGTAGGAGCGGTGGTCGTCCGGGACGGCCGGGTGGTGGGAGAAGGATACCACCGGCGTGCGGGCCTGCCGCACGCCGAGATCGAGGCGCTGCAGGCGGCCGGCGAGGCGGCGCGGGGCGCGACACTTTACGTGAACCTGGAACCCTGCTGCCACACCGGCAGGACCGGCCCCTGCACGGAGGCGATTATCGCCGCGGGAGTCAAAAGGGTGGTGGCGGCGATGGTTGACCCCAACCCCCTGGTGGCGGGGAAGGGGATTGCGCGGCTCAGGGAAGCAGGGATAGACGTGGCGGTGGGCGTGATGGAGGACGAGGCCCGCCGGCTTAACGAGGCTTTTATCAAGTACGTCACCGCGCGGCGGCCGTTTGTGATTTTGAAAACGGCGATGAGCCTCGACGGAAAAATCGCTACCGTCACGGGGGAGTCGCGCTGGATAACTGGGGAAGCGGCCCGGGAGTATGTCCATCAGTTGCGGAACACCTGTGACGCGGTGCTGGTAGGCATCGGCACCGTGTTGAAAGACGACCCCTCGCTGACGACCCGCCTGCCGGAAGGGGGGCGCGACCCGGTGCGGGTGATCCTTGACAGCAGCGCCCGGCTGCCGCTGGCGGCGAGGGTGCTGAACCAGGATTCGGAGGCCCCCACGCTGGTGGCGACCACGGAAGTGGCACCTGCCGAGCGGCTGGCGGCTTTACGGCAGGCAGGCGCGGAGGTGCTGGTCTGCGGCCGGGGGCCGCAGGTCAATCTCGACCTTTTGCTTGCCGAACTGGCGGCGCGGGAAATAGTGAGCGTCTTGGTCGAGGGCGGCAGCACGGTAAACGCCAGTTTCCTGCTTCAAGGACTGGTGGACAAGGTGGTCTGGTTCATCGCCCCCCGGATCATCGGCGGCCGGGAGGCCCTGGGGCCGGTGGGCGGCAGCGGCATAAGACACCTGGCGCGGGCGATCCGCCTGACGGAGACGGTGGTAAAACAGCTCGGTGCCGACCTTTGCGTGGAAGGATATCCGGTTTACGAGGGAGCGGGTGGCGCATGTTCACCGGCATAATCGAGGAACTCGGGCAGGTCCGGGGGATAACCCGCCAGGCGGTTTCCGCGGAGCTTCAGATTGCGGCGGACAAGGTGATGGAGGGCTTGCGCGTCGGGGACAGCATCGCCGTGAACGGCGTGTGCCTCACGGTGACTGCTTTTAAGGATAAGAGTTTTCAGGCCGACGTGATGGCGGAAACGCTGGCCAAAACCAACCTCGGGGAACTCAAGGTCGGCCACAGGGTGAACCTTGAGCGGGCGCTCCGGCTCGGAGACAGATTCGGGGGCCACATCGTTACCGGACACGTTGACGGGGTGGGACGGATCTTACGAAAGGAACGGCAGGAGATCGCCCAGGTCTTCACTATCCAGGCGCCGCCGGAGGTTTCCTTCTACCTGATCAAAAAGGGGTCGGTGGCGGTGGACGGAATCAGCCTGACGGTAGTCGAATCATGGGAAGACGGCTTCACGGTTTCGATTATCCCGCACACCGCTGACGTTACCACCCTTGGCTTTAAAGGGCCCGGCGATACGGTCAATTTAGAGGCCGACCTGATCGCCAAGTACGTGGCGAAGTTTCTCCAGGCCGCGCGGCCGGGCCGGATAGATACTTCTTTTCTTGCGGAACACGGTTTTATTTAGCCGGAGGTATGAGCGATGTTTAACACGATTGAAGAGGCGATCGCGGACATCCGGGAAGGAAAGATGGTCGTGGTCGTGGACGACGAGGACCGCGAAAACGAGGGCGACCTGATAATGGCCGCCGAAAAGGTGACTCCGGAGGCGG
>JASEJH010000171.1:0-2327 GCA_030016455.1 Thermoanaerobacteraceae bacterium | reverse complement strand
GTTTCATGGCCATTTACGGGCGGGGCCTGATCTGTGTGCCGATCACGCAAAAGCGGGCCGATGAGCTTGATTTCCCTCCCATGGTCCTGCATAACACGGACCCGCACGGTACGGCCTTCACGGTGTCCGTAGACGCGCGGGGTGTCACCACCGGCATCTCGGCGTACGAGCGGGCGCTCACCATTCAGAAGATCGTTGATCCAGAAGCCAAGCCGCAGGATTTTCGCCGGCCCGGGCACATCTTCCCTTTGCGGGCCAAAGAGGGCGGGGTTTTGCGGCGGGCCGGGCACACCGAAGCGGCGGTTGACCTTGCCCGGCTGGCCGGATTTTCCCCGGCGGGTGTTCTGTGCGAGATCATGAAGGACGACGGCACGATGGCCCGCGTGCCGGAGCTTTTGGAGTTTGTGCAGCAACACGGGCTGAAGATCATCACCATCGCCGACCTCATCCGGTACCGGCGGCAGACCGAGAAGCTGATCCGGCAGGTGGGTTCGGCGCGCCTGCCTACAAGATACGGCGAGTTCACGGCGGTGGCCTACGAAAGCATTCTCGACGACAAGGCGCACATCGCGCTGGTGATGGGCGACCTGAAGTCGGTGGAGGCGCCCCTGGTGCGGGTGCACTCGGAGTGCCTGACCGGTGACGTTTTTGGTTCGCTGCGCTGCGACTGCGGGGAGCAGATCAACCGGGCGCTCCAGATGATCGCCGCCGAAGGAGTGGGAGTCCTTTTGTACATGCGGCAGGAGGGCCGGGGGATCGGGCTTTTAAATAAGATCAGGGCATACGAACTGCAGGATCGCGGCAAGGATACGGTTGAGGCGAATGAGGCCCTGGGATTTCCTCCCGACCTGCGGGATTACGGGATCGGGGCCCAGATCCTGGTTGATTTAGGGATCCGGAAGATGCGGTTGATGACGAACAACCCCCGCAAGATTAAAGGGATCCAGGGTTACGCGCTGGAGGTCGTGGAGCGGGTTCCGCTGGAGATACCGCCGCGGGAAGAAAACGGGTTCTACCTGGCCACGAAAAAGTTGAAGCTGGGTCACCTGCTGACGCTCGTGAAGGACCAGGGTTCCGAAGGAAAATTAGGATAAATATGGTATTTCAGGCGCAAAGAAGGACGTAGCTGCTGCAGGACTTAGGGAAGCGAGGTAATAGGGGAAATGCCGAAAACTTACGAGGGCCATCTTATTGGTGAAGGGTTGCGGTTCGGGATCGTCGTCGGCCGTTTCAACGAGTTCATCACCCAGAAGCTCCTGAGCGGGGCGCTTGACGCGCTTTACCGGCACGGCGTCGCCGACGAGGACGTTGCGGTGGCCTGGGTTCCGGGTGCTTTTGAAATCCCGGTCGTGGCCAAGCGCCTGGCGGTGAGCGGCCGGTACGACGCTGTAATCTGCCTGGGCACCGTGATCCGGGGAGCAACGCCGCATTTCGAGTACGTGGCCGGCGAAATGGCCAAGGGCATCGCCCGGGTCGGGGTGGACACGGGCGTGCCGGTGATCTTCGGCGTGATTACGGCGGATACTCTGGAACAGGCCATCGAACGCGCCGGTTCCAAAGCGGGGAACAAGGGGTTCAGCGCGGCGCTCAGCGCCATTGAAATGGCCAATCTTCTCAAGCGGTTTTAAAGTTCGAATTAAAGCTTAAGCTGTGGGTCTTTAGGGGTCCGCCAACATGACGCCTGACTCGGACTTGTGTCATGGAACGGTTCCTTGACACATTGGCTGGAGAAAAAAACGGCAGTAATCAGAAATCAAGGAGGGCGGGCTCTTTGTGGAGATAAAGCTCTCACGCCATGCAAAAAGAAGAGGAAAATTATATAAAATTCCCGAATCCACGCTGCTCAAAATTTTGGGAGAAAAAGAGCTGACCTGTGGGAATCATGAAATCGTAGAAAGTGTTGAAGGATTTAAGTATCCGTTGAAGATCGTGGTTACCGTGGAAGATGATATAATAACGGTGATAACAAACTATCCCCTGAAGAAAGGAAGAAAAAGATGAAGGTGTATTACGATGATGAAGTAGATGCTCTGTATCTAAAATTTGGAGACGAGACGCCGGAGGTTATCGAAATCTCCGAGGGCGTTAATTTAGACACAACTTCTGAAGACAAGATAGTGGGTATAGAAATCCTGAATGCCTCCCAGAAAATGGATTTAAAAACGATTTTATCTTACTCGCTTGAATTTGAAAAAGAAATTACCCGAGGAACTGCTTAACAAGCCGCTTTATCCGGCATTGTTGAAGCGCTGCGGCTGAGCTTTGTCGTTAGGCGGAGAGTTGGGAAAGAGGCGTAGTCGGATTCAGGGATGTGTCAGGGGACGGTT
>JASEJH010000170.1 GCA_030016455.1 Thermoanaerobacteraceae bacterium | reverse complement strand
GCCGGAGTTTTTCAGCTATCCTGGTAGAAGACTGGAACAGCCAGCCCCTTTAAAGATAAGGAACGCATGCCCGTCCATACGATGGACAATCCTCCGGCAACCTGGCACAGGGTAAAATGGCAAGAAATCGCAAGAAATGCCGGTTTTGACGGAAAATTCCCTTTTAAATTAGAATTAGCCATAACCAGCTTTTTGTTTTGCACCGGTTCCGGAAATTAAAAGGAGGTCATAGGATGAGAAAGGTTTCCCACAAAGGCATCTTCGTACTGCTGGCCTTGGCATTCCTGGTAGCAGCGGCAATAGTGGCCGTCTTTCCAGCAACAGCAGCCCAAGCCTATATCTCAACGTCGGACTACTACGCGCAGTGGGATGATTTCGGGATCAAGTATGCCGACATCAAAGGTGCAAGCATGGAAACCGGCCTTACGACCCCGGGGAACACGGTTGGAACAACCCCCGATACTACTACCAGGGACACAATCCTCTCCAGCCAGACGTCCCTGTATGCGGAGCGTGCCAGTTATTACGCCCGGCTTCTGGACAGCAAGACTTACGCGGTACCTGTTTCGACTCCACCATCCGCGGACAAAAGCGTTCCCGCCCCGGTCGAAACTCCGACCAGCCCTCCGCCGCCGACTGACACCGGCGATGTGGCGTCCCTTTCGGCTGCAGAGCAAGAAATGCTCCTGCTGGTCAATCAGGAAAGAATCAAGGCCGGCCTGCATACTTTTGTCGTTGACATGAGGCTGGTGAGACTCGCCCGCCTGAAAAGCCAGGACATGTATGAAAATAACTACTTCGACCATGTCTCGCCGACGTACGGTTCTCCATACGAAATGGAAAGAGACGCGGGGATCATCGCCAGGGTGATGGGCGCAGAGAATATCGCCATCGCGGCGACGGTTGCCAGAGCCCATGAACTCTTTATGAACAGTGAACACCACCGGGCAAACATCCTGGATCCAAGGCACGATGCGATCGGAATCGGAATCGTGACCACCCCTTACGGTGTATACGTAACCCAGTTGTTCCTTGGCGATTAAAGTGTAAGAGGCGGACCAGGACCGCCTCAATAATTACCCTCATCGTCTCGCCGGCGAACTGCCGGCTTTACTTTTTTGCCCCTCACTTGAATGTGTACACCGGTATGCCGTTGTTCGTCTGCGCAATCCTCCGGTAATCCGTGATTGAGGTGGGTAAAGCGCCGGGGGTACTATGCTGCAATCCCGTTTGACCCGTTCCCTTTTGCCCTTCCAAAAAAACGGCCCTTCCTGTACCCTTAAAGCGAAACAGTCCGGCCTGGATTTCCTCAAAATTCCGGGTTGCCGGTGTCGGTTCCGTCCCGGGAAGGCCGGCAGCGCCGGCTTCTTTCTCTCCCGCAGGTTTCGGAGGCGCAGGCTCCACCGCTGCTCTTGGGGCCTGGTCTTCGGACCCCGGCCGTGCTGCCTCTGGTTCTTCAGATGACACTTCTGCTCTTTCTTCCGTTCTTCTGCCCTTCGTGCCTTCGATCCAGACCGGCCCCAGCAACGGGCGCCAATGCCATGGCATAAGCTTCACCTCACCAAAGACTTTGTTCATTATACGGTCCCGGGGGGCTTTATGTTCGCCCCCCTAAACAAAAATTTTCCATTAGTTATCACAATTCTCCAGTTCAAACATAAATTAACACTAAAAGAAGAAGATGAGTACCTGTTGTCAAGGAGGTTGTAACAATGCCCGACCTCAACCGGTTAGAGGTTGTCTGCATCGAGACTTTCAAGGTCTACGATTTTTGTTTTCAGGCGGAGCGCCGGGAAAACAACTGCTTCGACCTGGGCACCGTAACGGTCCCGCCGGGTTCAACCATTAATTGTCAGATTTGCGAGGTGGAGTGCGAGGAAATTGACCGGACGCCTCCCGATGCGCAGGGCCGGTCTAACATCACCTTTGCCATCACGGTCAGGGCAAATGTCACCATCAGGGATCCTGCAGGCACCGTGATCTTTAACAAGACCCGAACGTTCGGCTTTACCAAGACGGTGGTACTCTGCGCCCCCGAAGGCACTCAAACGGCCTGCACCGTGGTCAACTTCTCCTGCGGACCCTGTGTGATCGTGGGAGACCAGGTCTGCTGCACCTTTGACCTCTGCATCGTGATTCAATCCGTGGCCGTAGTTAAACTGCTGGTGCCCAGCTACGGCTTCTGCGTGCCGCGGGTCTGCGAGCAGGTTGCCCCCCAGCCTCCCATTGTCTGTCCGCCCCCGCTGTTTCCGCCGCAGTGCCCGGACACGACCTTCGATTCTTAGACGGAAATGCGTGGGCAATGGGGCCGGGCGGGAGAAAACCCGGCCCCGATTACCCTTGCTTCCCCTTCCCCCTTTTTTTCAACAGACTGCCGACCCTTGTCCCAACCCCGAGCGTGGTCAGCGCAACGGTGACTTCACTTTCGTTCAGGACGCCTTTTTTCCTTCCCAGTTCATCGGTTACGACCACCAGGTGAAACCGCCCGGGGTGAAAAAGACGTGCCACCTCTATTATGGGCGCCTCTTCCAGCGCCACGAGCACCGCTCCCGGAAGCACCCGGTGCCTGAAAAGCTCCCGTTCCTTGGCCATCAGTTGCCGGACAAAGAGATACGGAACGTACCGTTTTTCCCGCGTAGCCGCATACAGCACGAATAGCCCCACCGCCGCCACGTCGAGCCCCCACCGGCCCCAGATGGGGCCTAAAAGTCCCAGCACCGTTGTGATCAACCCTGTGCATTGCCCCAGACGGGCCGCCAGCAGGCTCGCCGCACCCAGGCCTCTCTTCCTGGCCAGCCAGGCGCAAAGGATCCGCCCGCCGTCAAGCGGCAACCCCGGAAGAAGATTGAAAATCGCCAGCAACAGGTTAACCGTCAAAAAGAACTGGCCCGTTTCACTCTTGAAATAACCGTAGTGCGACGCCCCCAGCCCCAAACAAAAAACGCCCAGGCTCGTCAAAGGCCCGGCTGCAGCCACGCTGATTTCCCGAGCGGGGCCTAAATTCTCCATCCCTTCTAACCGGGCCACACCCCCGAAAGGAAAGAGTTCAACCTTTGCAATCCTGGCCCCTGCACGGTGTGCCGCCGCAACATGCCCCAGTTCGTGAAGCAAAACGGCCCCGAAGGCCGCCGCTGCCCGATCAAGCATCCCGGCGGCAAAGTAGAGTGCTCCAAGTACCGCGCAAAACGGATGAATGCGGACGGCGGTGCGGGGCCGGGAGCCCCCCATCACCGCTCACTTCCCTCACCCGGAAGGGAGATCTTGTCCAGCGGGTTCACCGGACGCCCGTTTTCCCGGTACTCGAAGTGGAGCCCGCCCCCGGCCACATCCCCTTTGGTCCCGACGCACCCGAGGACCTCTCCGGCCACGACCCGCTGCCCCAGGACGACATCCACGGCATCAAGCTGGGCGTAAAGCGTCGCTACTCCCTGTCCATGGTCCAGGAGAACGTACGTCCCGAGCGCGGGGTCGGTACCGGTTTTTACAACTCCCCCGTCTGCAACCGCCTTCACCGGCGTGCCGGGAGACGCTTCGATATCGATTCCGGTGTGAAATTTTTCCAACCCGTCAACCGGGTCCTTGCTCCACCCGAAACTCCGCACCATTCTGCCGGACACGGGCAGACAGAGTACCTGCCCGGATACCGGCGCCTGCACCGGCTTTGCCGGCTCCCCGAAAAACGGCAGGTCAACGTTCACCGTCCGCAGGCCGTGCCGTACCACCCGTTCGAAAACCGGCTGGTAGTTCCACTCGGTGGTAAGCACCGTGCGCAAACCTTCCTGGACTTGCTTCCCAAACGGCCCTCCGCTTTCCTTCAAGCCCACAAGCAGGAGAAATACGGCCAACGCTGCCGCCACCTGGTACAAAAGGCGCCTGCCTTTGCTTATTCTTGGCTGCTGTACCTGGGGCCAGTCCTTTAACCCTGCCAAAGAAAATCCCCCTAACCACTGCTAACAAATCGCTGTTCAGAGCCTGTCTCAGAAGAAATAGTATGGGGTTGCCATGGGAAATATGCCCAAAAATAAAAGAGCCCGCAGGCTCTTTTTTTCCGCAACCCGGCCCCGCAATATCAGGTGGCCGCCAGTTGCACCTGGCCTTTGAAAACCATTTGCTCGGCCGGCGTTCCCTTTCTAAAGCACCGCAGGAAGGCTTCGACCACTCGCGGGTCAAACTGGCTCCCGGCGTGCAGCTCCAGTTCCCGAAGCGCCATTTCCGGTGAAATTTGGGGCTTGTAGGCCCGCTCCGAAACCATGGCGTCAAAACTGTCCGCAACACCTAAGATTCTTGCCCCGAGGGGAATTTCCTCACCCTTCAAACCGTATGGATATCCGCCCCCATCCCAGCGCTCATGGTGGTAAAGCGTGACCACCGCAATCTCCTGAAGCTTGGG
>JASEJH010000016.1 GCA_030016455.1 Thermoanaerobacteraceae bacterium | reverse complement strand
AGTAAATTCCCTCCCGTATCGGTCGTCGGATGTCAGGCGCCGGTCGCCGGACGCTTGTGGAAAAAGGGCCGCCGGCCGGAATCGGTTCAGGATCCCGGTCCCGGCGGCCGCAAACCCTCTACAGAGCCGGCCGGCAGGGAAGGTTCTGCTCCCCCTCTCCGGCCGTTGCTTTTACTTGTAACCGATCCAGTCGGTCAGGTACTCGAACTTGCCGTTCTTGACCTCAGCCAGGCGCACCTTCTCGCTCCCCCGGTGGCTTTCGGCCGTGAAGGTTACGGGCGCGGAGAGGCCGCCGGTGTCGAAGTTGCTCAGGCTCTCCAGCCCGGCCTTGATCCCCTCACCGGTGACGTTGTCCCCGGCAAGCCGGACGCCTTCGAGCATGATCAGCGCCGAGGTCCAGCCCTGGACGAACTTCTGGTTCTTATCCTCGAGTTTCTGGCCCTGGGAGGTCAGGTATTCCTTGATCGCCGCCATTCCCGGAACGTTTTCATACGGGAAGGCGAACGGGATCACGCCGAGATAACCCTCCGCCGCGTCCCCGGCGAGCTGGATCACCTTTTCGTCCGCCGCCCAGTTCAGCCCGATGAACTTCGTCTTCAGGCCGTGCTGCTTGGCGCCTTTCAACACGGTGGACGCCAGGTTGGATGTACCCTGAACGATGGCGAAGTCCGCCTGCTTCTGCTTCAGGTCCAGAATCTGCGAGGTCGCGTCCAGCGCCTTCAGGTCGATGATTTCGTCCGCCACAACCTCAAAACCGTTCTCCGTGGCGAATTTTTTCGCATCGTCAATCGGCGACTTCCCGAAAGGCGTATCGTTGTAAACAAACGCGATCCTGGGTTTCCGGGATTCTTTCCAGTTATCCTTTACCCACTTGAGCGCAATCCGCGCCTGATCCGAATAGGAAGCCGCGATCAGGAAGTTGTAGGGACACTGGGTAATGTCCAGGAGACCCTCGGAGTACGATCCCGAAATGTAGGGGATCTTATCGTCCGCAATCATCTGCTTGAGCGCCTCGGTGTCCCCGGTACCCCAGCCGAGAATGGCCGCCACCTGATTCTGCTTCACCAGCTTGTTGTAGGCTTCCAGCGCCTTGGTCTTGTCGTAGGCGTAGTCAATATCGAAAAGCTTCACTTCCCGGCCGTTGACGCCGCCTTTGCTGTTGATGTAGGCGATGTAAGCCTTTGCCCCTTCGGCGTAGGGCATCCCGACATCTCCCGTGGGCCCGGTAAGGTCAAAGATACCGCCGATTCTCACCGGCTCCTTCGAGGTTCCGGCGGCGGGTTCCGAAGGGCTCTCTTTCTTCCCGCACCCGGAAGCCGCCAGGGCCACCGCAAGGCAAATGCAAAGCAATACGATCCAGAAACGATGTTGCCGCATATTTTCCCTCCTTTTCAAGTCCTGGTTTGAAACCTTGATAGCCCGGGTAACCCGTTCCAAACGACTTCTTTCACCTCCCCGCCTCTGTTTAATATGAAAAGGGCCAGAGCCGGAAATAGTTCTTGACGTCCTGCCACAGTTTGGCCAGCCCTTCCGGCTCGAAAATCAAAAAGAGGATTACGATGAGGCCGAACAGCGCCGTCTGCATGGCCAGCAACAGGTTCTCGATGCCCTGGAAAAAGGTCCCGGCGAAATCGGCCAGCGCCCGCAGGAGTATCGGCAAGAGGGTGATGAAGAGCGCCCCGTAAATCGAACCCATCACGCTCCCCAGCCCCCCGATGATGATCATCGCCAGGTATTTCACCGACACGTCCACCGTGAAGTGCTCCGGGGTGATCACCCGGGTATAGCCGGCCAGGAGCGCCCCGGCAATGCCGGCGTAAAAGGCGCTCAGCCCGAAGGCCAGCACCTTGTGCCGGAGCAGGTTTATCCCCGTCACGGACGCGGCGATGTCCCGGTCGCGGACCGCCATGAACGCCCGCCCCACCCGGCTTCGGAAAAGGTTGACCGTGAAGACGACGGCCGCCAGCGTTAGCAGCAAAGCAAAATAATAAAACCCGGTATCCGTACCCAGAGAAAGGGTACCCAGGCGCAGCGGTTCGAGCACGATCCCCGCCGAACCCCCGGTGAGCGAGGTCCAGTGGATGATGGTGTACTCGATGATTACCTGCGCGGCAAGGGTGGCGATCGCCAGGTAAAGCCCCTTCAGCCTGAGCGACGGGATGCCGAAGACCGCCCCCACCAGCGCCGCCATCAAACCGGCCAGCGGCAGGGCCACCCAGAAGGAAAGGCCGAGTTTGGTGGTCAGCACCCCGACCGTGTAGGCCCCTACCCCCATAAACGCGCCGTGGCCGATGGAAATCTGCCCGGTGAAACCCGTCAGGATGTTCAGCCCCAGGGCGCCGATCACCGCGATGGCGATCAGGTTGGCTACGCTCACGTAATAGGGGCTGACGAAAAGCGGGAAGGCGAGCAGGAAGCCGATGATCGCCGCCACTTTAAGTTTGGCGGCCGGGGCGAAAAGGACGGCCATGTCCTCCCGGTAGGAGGTGGTGAAAAGGCCGCAGTTCATGACAAAGGGAAATCTCAGCCGCACAACGCCTACACCCTTTCGATGATTTCCTTGCCGAAGAGCCCGTAGGGCCGGATCAGCAGGATCAGCACCAGAATCACGAACGGCGCCACCTCTTTGACCCCCCCGCCCAGGATAGGGTCTAAATACCCGCCCGCCAGGTTTTCCAGTACACCGATGACAAACCCGCCGATGATTGCGCCGGGGATGCTGTCCAGCCCGCCGAGAATGGCCACCGGCAGGACTTTCAGCCCCAGGTGGGAAAGCGAGGAGTTCACGCCGTTGATGTTCCCGAGCAGGATGCCGCCCACCGCCGCCACCACTGCGGCGATGGCCCAGGTAATCGCGAAAACCCTCTTTACGCTGATCCCCATGGAAAGGGCGGCCTGCTGGTCGTCGGCGACCGCCCGCATCACGATCCCGGTGGTGGTGAATTTAAAGAAAAGTGAAAAAACCACCAGCAGCAGAATGGCGAGGCCCAGCGACCAGAGATAGACCTGCGAAACGGCCACCGCGCCGAAATGGACCGGGGCCTGGGGGAAAACGGGAGGGAAAACCCGGGTGTCGGTGCCCCAGAAAACCTGAATGATTCCCCGCATCAGGCTGGAAAGCCCGATGGTGGCCATAATCACCGAAATCACCGGCTCCCCGATGAAGGGCCGCAGCACCAGCCGCTCCACCAGCACTCCGAGCACCAGCGCAAAGCAAAGGGTCAAAACCACCGCCGGCAGAAAAGGCACCTGGTAGGCCGCCACCAGCGTCAGGGCAACATAGGCACCCACCAGGAGGAATTCGCCCTGCGCGAAGTTGATGCAGTCGCTGGCCTTGTAAATCAATACAAAACCCAGGGCGACGAGCGCATAAATGCTTCCGACCACGAGGCCGGTAACCAGAAGCTGCAAAAACAATCAGGCCACCTCCGCTTCTTTCGCCGCCTCAACCACCTGCAGCGCGGTCTGAATCAAGGCCTCGCGGCCGTCCCGGTATCTCACCTTTGTCTCGACCTTGATTTCCGGCACGCCCTGGTACAACCCCTCGATCAGGTCGGCGTACTTCTGCATCACGTATCCGAGACGCACCTTCCGCGTCCGGGTCAGTTCTTCGTCGTCGGCGTCCAGCTCCTTGTGCAGGATCACGAACCGTTTTATCCGCACCGCCGGCGGCAGGTCCTGGTTAACCCGCTCGACCTCCCGGGTGATCAGCCCGATCACCTCCTGTTTCTGCGACAGGTCCACGTAAGTCGTGTACGGAAGGTGGTTGTTTTCCGCCCACCGCCCGACGTTGGCCATGTCAATATTCACCAGCGCCACCACGAAGGGCCGGTCCTTCCCGATCACCACCGCCTCCTTGATGTACGGGCTGAATTTCAGCTTGTTGCTGACGTACTGCGGCGAAAAGATGCTCCCGTCGGCCAAGCGCATCACTTCCTTCAAGCGGTCGATCACCACCAGGTGGCCGTCCTCATCGAGGTAGCCCGCATCCCCCGAGTGCAGCCAGCCGTCCGCCAGGGCTTCGGCCGTCGCCTCCGGGTTCTTGTGGTACCCGGCAAAGACCGAAGGGCTGCGGGAAAGGATCTCTCCGTTCTGGGCGATCCGGATCTCCGTTTCCGGAATCGGCTGGCCCACGGTGTGGAACTTGACGTCGCCGTCCCGGTGCACGACGGAAATCCCGGCGATCTCCGTCTGCCCGTAAATCTGCTTCAGGTTGACACCCAGGGCGTGAAAAAAACGGAACACTTCCGGCCCCAGCGCCGCGCCTCCCGTGTAGGCCCGCCGGACACGCTGGAGCCCCAGGTGGTCCTTGATGGCGCTGAAGACCAACAGTTCTCCCAGCCAGTTCTGAAAGCGCAGGCCGGCAGAAGGCTTTACCTTCGAAAACCGGCAGTCGGCCATCCGGTAGCCAGCGGCCATGAAATAGCGGTAAAGCACCCTTTTCAGCCAGGAAGAGTCTTCCATTTTTACCTGCACTCGGGAAACGATGTCCTCCCAGATGCGCGGCGGCGAAAAAATCACGTGCGGTCCGATCTCCCTCAGGTTCTGCTGCACCGTTTCCGGTTCCTCCGGGAAGTTCACGGTGAAGCCCACCCAGAGCGCAGCGGAAACCGTCATCATCTGCTCCCCCATCCAGGCCAGCGGCAGAAACGACAGGTATTCGCTCTTCGGGGCGAGGGGGTCTACGCTCAGCAGGTTCTTGGCCATGCTCAGCATGTTCCGGTGGGTGAGCATCGCTCCCTTGGGAAAACCCGTCGTGCCGGAGGTGTAGGCAATCAGCGCCAGGTCGTCGCCCCGGCCGCGGCCCACCATCTCCTCGAAGCAGGCAGGCTGCTGCCGGTGAAGTTCCGCACCGAGCGCCTCCACCGCGGCAAAGTCCATCAATAGCGGGTCGCGGTAATGCTTCAGGCCTTTGGGGTCGTAGTAGATGACCCGCTCGACTTTCGGCAGCTCCGCCTTGATCTCCAGAAGTTTATCAACCTGCTCCTGGTCCTCCACCACCACGAAGCGGCTGTCGGAATGGTCGATGACGTAGCTGACCTCCCGCGCCAGGGAGTCCTGGTAAATCCCCACCGACACGCCGCCCGCCGCCTGCGCCGCCAGTTCGGCGTAAATCCATTCCGGGCGGTTGTCCCCGATCACCGCCACCTTGTCCCCGGCTTTAAAACCGAGCCGCACCAGGCCCAGGCAGAAATCACGCACGTGCCGCAAGTAATCCGCCCACGTTACCGTCTGCCAGATGCCGAACTCCTTTTCCCTGAGTGCCACCCTTTTCCCAAAGCGGCACGCGTTGCGCAGGAGCAACTGCGGTAGAGTCTCTTCGCGCATGGCCCTCCCCTTAAAACCTGTTCGAGCTGCAGCGGGACTTCGCCCGACCGTTGACCGGAACCGGTGCCGGTATCTGAGAAACCTTCAGGCGGTCAGCAGGTTCCCGCGGTTGTCTGGTGCCCGAGATACGCCTCGATCACCCGCGGATCCTCCCGCACTTCCGCGGGCACACCCTCGGCGATCTTCTGCCCAAAATCAAAAACGGCCACCCGGTCGGAAATGTCCATTACCACACCCATGTCGTGCTCGATGAGAATCATGGTGGTGCCCCATTCTTCGGCGATGTCCAGAATAAACCGCGCCATGTCTTCTTTCTCTTCGGCGTTCATCCCCGCCATCGGCTCGTCGAGCAGCAAAAGCTCGGGCTCGAGCGCCAGCGCGCGCCCGAGCTCCACCCGTTTTTGCAGGCCGTATGGAAGCATCCCCACCGGTTTGTGCCGGACGCTCTCGATTTCTAAAAAGTCGATGATCTCCTCTACCCGGCGGCGGTGCACCACTTCCTCGCGCTGCGCCCAACCCCAGTATATGCTGCCGGCCAGAATCCCCGACCGCATGTGCAGGTGTCGCCCGAGCATTATGTTGTCAAGCACGCTCAGGTGCTTGAAAAGCTCAATGTTCTGAAACGTTCTGGAAATACCGAGTTTAGCCCGACAGTGCGGAGGAAAGCGCGTGATATCGCGGTCCTTGAAGATGATCCGTCCCGAACTCGGGCGGTAAAGACCGTTGATGCAGTTTAACAGGCTGGTTTTGCCCGCACCGTTCGGCCCGATTACCGCCAGGATTTCCCCTTTATTTACCTCCAGGCTTACGTTGAAAAGCGCAGCGACCCCACCAAAATGGAGGGAAAGTTCACGGACGATCAGTTGTTTCAACTACGAAGAACCCCTTACACCTCTTGAAGAAAAGCCCGCAACCGCGGTCGCGGTTCAGGCTTTCCGCAAGATGCCTAACAGAGTTTTGTATTTCCACACCAACCGGGAAAATCCTTTTTCTCTTAAGCAACTTTTCCAAATCCAATTCCTGTATGAGCCAGTCACTCCGGAAAAAGACCGGAAAACACCCGGCACCGTTTGCGTTCGACCGCTGCGGCGATTGTGCTCCGCAGAAATTTATGGTATATCTTTAAAATAACCGACTGTTCGGGAGGGATGGTTCCTTGGCCGTGGAAACCGTTGTGGGTAACACCAAAATCGTCATCACCCAGGGCGATATCACCCGGCAGGATACCGAAGCCATCGTCAACGCCGCCAACTCGAGCCTGATGGGCGGCGGCGGAGTGGACGGCGCCATTCACCGGGCCGGCGGGCCGGCGATCCTCGAAGAATGCAAGAAGATCGTGGCCGAAAAGGGACCCTGCCCGACGGGTCAGGCGGTCATCACCACCGGCGGCAACCTCAAGGCGCGCTATGTCATCCACACCGTCGGCCCACGGTGGCTCGGCGGCAACGCCGATGAGGACGCGCTGCTGCGCCAGGCTTACTTAAGTTGTCTCGAACTGGCCAGCGCCCACGGGATAAAGTCCATCGCCTTCCCGGCGATCTCGACCGGCGCCTACCGCTTCCCGAAGGAACGCGCCACCAGAATCGCCCTTAGCACCGTGCTTGAATACGTGAAGGAGAAACCGCTCGACGAGGTCCGCTTCGTCCTCTTTAGCGACGAAGACCTGAGCGTTTATATCCGCACCTGGGAAGCACTGGGCGGCGGAAAGACCTAATTTCAACTCTTCCTGCCACATCAAGATAGCGCAAACCGGAAAGCCGCCGAAAAACGTCCGCCAGTTGCCGCTTGTTCAGGGCACCGGAAGCAATGCTGATCATTATCCCGTAGACGGAGCAATTAGCCCAAAAGCCTGTAGAATCTCCCGCACCTCTTCTTCGCCCACATCGTACCAGTTTTCGTAAGCATCAGCAACGGCGAAGCGCCACCCGCTGCGGATGTTCGCGCAGTAGACCGCTTCGACGTGGGGCGCCACCCGCTCGATGGCGCCGAAGTGGCCGGTGGGGACCGCGATAATCACTTGGTCGGCGCCCGCCTTCCGGATCGCTTCCACCGCGGTGAGCATCGTAAAGCCGGAGGCCAGCCCGTCGTCCACCAGGATCAACGGACGCCCCTTCAGCTCCGGGAGAGGACGCCCGCCCCGGAATTCCTGCACCCGCCGCGCCACCTTTTGCGCGGTCTTCGCCGTTCCCTCCTGCAGCTCTTCCTCCGTCAGCCCGTAATGCCGCACCAGTTCCTCGTTCAGCCGCACCGTTCCGTCGAAGGCCACCGCCCCGTAGCCAGCCTCGGTGTTCCAGGGAAGCGTGATCTTGCTGACCACCGCCGCCTCCAGCGGTAAGCCGAGCTCCCGCGCCAGCACCGCCCCCACCGGCACCCCGCCCGCCGGGATAGTGAAAACAATTGCGTCCGTACCCCTGTAAGGCGCCAGCATCTCCGCCAGGACTTTTCCCGCATGCGTCCGGTCCCGGAAGACCGCCGCCCTGCCCCGGAGTTCCGGCAGGTCAAAGACTTTACCGGTTTCTGGAGCACCCATCCAGGCTGTTCCTCCCTTCAGCCGTAACAACCCGCCAAAGCATCCCGGTTATTCGTCCCTCTTTAAGGGCCCCCACGCATGCCAAACACTTAAAAGGAATCCCGTCACCTTAAAACTGCAAATCGAATCGGACCGGCCGTTCACTGGACTTTGGTCATCGTGCCCTTCTCCCCGCACTGCGGGCACTTCTGGGGCTTGCACCGGCCTTCCTTGGTAGCCCCGCACTTGCTGCACTGAAAGACCGCCATCCGCCCCTCACCTCCTTCCCAACGGAAAGGATCAGTTAAAACCCTGCCGCACCCCCACCTCTCCCGGTACAGCCGCTTGGGCGCTTGCCTGTAACGCCGTGAGGCTGCCGCTGATTCTGCTCAGGTGCACCCCCATCTCGCTGCGGGAATTGTGCAACATCGTGAGGGCCTTGGCGAAGCGCCCTTCCAGTTCCTCCTGGAGCGCCGCCACACCCTTTTGAAAGGTCTCAAGTGAACTGTTCAACCTTTCTAAATCAACGTCCCGCGCCGTCCTCAGGATCGTTTGAAAAACCAGTAAGAGATAGGGCAAAAACATACTGTAACCGACCAGCACCACGCTCTCCTGAAAGACCGCCGCGTGGATGCCGACACAGAGATCGTAAACGGCATCCGGCACCGCCACCACCCCAAAGCCGGTGGTCAGGTTCGGCTCGAGATATTTTTTTATCTCCTTCGCCTTGGCGAAAACGCTGTCCTCAATCTGTTTCTTTACCTTCTGCTGCTCGGCGGGATCGCCGGTACTGCTAAACTGCTCTAACAGCGCCGTTGCCGGCCACTTGCTGTCAATCGGAAGCACGAGCCCGTTAGGCAGCCGCAGCCCGAACTCGACGACCTTGTTCCCCACCCGGAAATCCCGCACCTGCCACTCCGGCGGCAGCTTCGCAAAGACCAGGTCCAGGATATTCTCTCCTGCCGCCCCCTTGGTATGCGTCCCCGCAATGATCGCTTCGAGCCGCCGGATTGATTCCGCCGTCCGCTGTTCCAGCTCCTGCCGGGCTTTTGCCTGTGCCTGCAAGGCGGCCAACCCTTCTTTCGCCCCGGAAAGCTCCGCCCGGATCGCCGCCGCCATCTCCTTTAGCCCCTGGGTGGCCGCCCCCGTCTCGGCCAGCGACCTGGCCACAGCCTGCACGCCCTGGCCCACCTCCTGCTGTTTCTGCTCCACCGTCGAAACTCGTTCCATCAAAGAACGCAGCTCGAGCTGCACCCCGCCGACCGTTTGCGGCAGAGCCTCCAGATGCGTCACCTTTTCCGCCAGCACCGCCGACCGCGTCTCGGCCGCCTGCACCGCCTGGCTCAAATTCTGCAGCGCCGCCGCCAGTTCGCCCCCGCCCCCCGGCCGCCGAAGCTGCAGGTAGAGCACTACCAGCACGGCGCCTAAAAGCAGGACCATCAGGAAAACCAAAAACGTTTCCATCAACCGCGTCAACCTCCCACGGGGAAAATTCGCCAAATCATCCCCTCTTCCCTGCCGGAAAATGTAAAAACAACCAGCCGTCCCCCTCCTGGCAAATAGCCCTTTCTAAACCCCTTTTCCTTGACAGCCGTAGGAAAAGGCAAGTATACTGGCCTCAGAGCATAAAGAGGGGGGATTTGGTGGCCCTACCCATTAATCTTTTGAGGCTGGGCCAAAAAGTTAGCGCGATCCGCGAAGCAATAGAGAAATTGACTCCGTTTGCCGGGCTTGACCTCCAAGATTACCTAAGCGATGAGAAAGGCGTAGCAGCGAGCAAATACTACCTTCTCGTGGCTACCGAAGCGGCCATAGACATCTGCAACCACCTGGTCGCCCGCTTGGCAAAGCGCGTACCCAACAGTTATGCGGAATGCTTTGAAGTGCTTGCGGAAAAACGCGTCATAAGCGGTCCTTTAGCTGAAAAGTTGGCCCGGATGGCGAAATTCCGCAATCTGTTGGTCCACCAGTACGGGGATATAGATAACCAGAAAGTCCACATGATCATCCGCAACGACCTGACCGACTTAGACCGGTACCTTAACGAAGTCGCTGCTTTTCTGAAAGCGAAGTACCGCCCGGAAGGAGAACTGCCTAAAGAATGGCCCTGGAAAAACAATTCCGGCTAAAGAAAGAGGCCCGGCAAAAACTTTTGGCGCAAGCCAAAAAGCTCCTAAGCCGGCGCACCGAGATACTCTTTGCCTACGCCTTTGGCTCGTTTCTGTCGTCCTCCCCGCCCCAGGATCTCGACATTGGCGTTTACGTTACGGAAAATGCCTTAGGTCGGGAACAAGCTATTGATTACGAGCTTTCCCTCGCGGTAGAAATGGAAAAGGCTTTACATCTCCCGGTAGACGTGAAGGTTTTGAACTACATCCCGGTACCTTTGGGCTATATGGTAAGCAAAGGCAGGCTCCTCTTCAGCCGCGCTGAAGAGACACGCTTCTCCTGGCTGGAAATGACCTGGGACCGTTATTTTGATATGCAGTACTTCTTACGGAATTCGCTCAACGACCTGCTTTTCCCCGGGGAGTGATCACCTTAACCAACCGCCAGTACTCCGGCGCCGCTCAGTTTCCCCTGCTTCAAGAGCTCCAGGGCGCGGTTGGCCTCCTCCAGCCTGAAAGTTTCGACCCGTGTCTGCACCGGGATCGCCGCCGCCAAAGCTAAAAACTCCCGTGCGTCCTGCCGGGTGGCGTTCGCCACGCTGCGCACCACCCGCTCCCCGTAGATAAGCCCGTAATCCAGCGCCGGCAGCTCCGTCATCGTGATCCCGGCCAGCGTCAAGGTGCCGCCTTTCCGGAGATGCCCGAGCGCCAGCGGCACCAGCCATCCGGCCGGCGCGAAGATGATCCCGCTGTCGAGCCTTACCGGCGGCTCCTCATCCGCCTGCCCCGTCCAGACCGCGCCGAGCTGCCGCGCTAACTCCCGGTGGTGCGCGCCGCGGCTGAAAACATAAACCTCGCAGCCCCAGTGAACCGCTACCTGAATCGCCAGGTGCGCCGAAGCACCAAAGCCGTAAAGCCCAAGCCGCCCACCCGGCTCGATCTTGCTCAGGCGCAGCGCCCGGTAGCCGATGATCCCTGCACACAGAAGCGGCGCCGCCGCCACTGGTTCAAGTCCCTCCGGCAGCCGGCAGACAAAATCAGCCTCCGCCACAATAAACTCCGCGTAACCGCCATCCACGTGGTAGCCGGTGAAGCGCCCCGCGTCACAAAGGTTCTCCTCGCCCCGCCGGCAGAAGGCACAGGCGCCGCAGGTAGAGTAAAGCCACGGCACCCCCACCAACTCGCCTGGGCGGAGTCCTTCCACACCCACACCCACTGCGTCCACCACGCCGACCACCTGGTGGCCCGGCACCAGCGGCAGCTTCGGCAGCGGCAGATCCCCTTCCACCGTATGGAGGTCCGTGTGGCAGACGCCGCAGGCCAGCACCCGCAGCCGCACCTGCCCCGGCCTCGTCACCGGCTCCGGCAGCTCACAGAGCTTCAGCGGCCCCTCCTCTACCGGCCTGGGCTTCTCCAGTACCATCGCCTGCAAAGGCAAGCACCTCCAAAAGCAGCATCCGCGCAGGCTACCAAATCGTCCCCGGTAGCCGCTTCTTTAGAGAAACCGTGTTAAGTCGAAATCGGCAGTAAAAGGGTTAAGAAAAGTAACGCCCTCTACAGTGCTCCCGGAAGCAAAGTCCTCACTTAAAACAACGGGGATCTGGTTAAGTCTGGCGGTGGCCCATATCTGCGCGTCCCAATAAGAAAAGCGGTGCTCACGCACACCGCGCACCGCTTCCAACACAACAAAGCCCGTAACGTCCAGAACGACCCAGGAAGAAAGGTAGTTTTCCACGCTTTTCTGCACCGTTTTGAGGTCCAACGGCTTGGCGATCTTGCGGGTCACGGCTACGACAAACTCTGTCAGTACCTGGGCGCTGAGCACCCCTCGGCCAGAGGTCGCCAGTTCATCAAGAAGCCTAAAGGCTGTCTCCTGCTTTGCCGGATCCGCAAAGTCGTAGGCGTAAACAAGAAGATTTGTATCCACCAGCACCTTACCGGTCATAAAGCTCCTCGCGCCGCCAGCGCCGCTCCTTGCGGGTTCCGCCCCGGGCCAACTTCATCCTGTCCCGGATAAACCTCTTTTCCGCTTCCCAGGCGTCCAGGCTGCGCCGGATACCCTCTCCCGCACGCAGGTGCTTCTCAAGAGCCTGCCGTACCAGTTCCGCTTCCGTCAACCCGAGCGCCTTCGCTTTCCGCTTTAAAAGCGCCTCTTGGTGAGGCTCGATATATACCTGTTTACGAATCATTTTTTCCGCCCCTGCTTTATCCTTTATACATTATTTTATACATTACACGCCATTAGCGCAACCAGTTTCCCGATTCCAAACGACTAACAACCGGCTACCGTTACGAACACTTCTGCAACTAATCATTTTAGCCCCTTCCCCACTTAATAAACCCTGCCCGCCCGGCGCTCAGGCGGCCTCCGGCCAGTCGCGGTAGAGGCTTTCCGTTTCTTAATCCTCTCTTTTTTCCCGCTCCCACAGCTTCCTTAAGTCCCTTTTTCCGTGAACGAGACCGAGAATTATAACCTGGGATTCATCCACACGATAAATAAGGCGATATTCCTTAACAAAGAGCTCCCGAATATGAAGATTGCCCACCTCGGGCACAACACGGCCTCTGTGGGCAAACTCCTTAAGGGAACGGGCGGCTTCAAGGATCTCCCGGACAAACGCTGCCGCGTAAAAAGCGGAATCCTTCGCGATGTACCGCGCCAGCGCTTCGAGATCGGTAGCGGCTTCATGCGACCAAATTACTCGGCGAGCCATCGCGCCATCATCCGCTCAACCTCTTCCTGAGTCAAAGCGCGGCCTTCCTCGGCATCCTTTAAACCTTTAGAAATCTTCTGCAAAACGTACAGGTGGTATTGAATATCCTCCAACGAGCAATCATCCGGTAAACGCTTAAGAAGTTCACTCACTTCCTGCTTTGCCGTTTCCATATTTCTGTCTCCCTTCGCTACGCCTTTTTTAAAATTATACCAAACTTTCTGTTACCGTCTCATAAAACCCTACGCCGCCCAGCACTCAGGCGGCCTGAGTGCCGGGCCAGCCGCGGTAGAGGCTCTCCGCCTGCTCCATAAAGACCACCACCAGCGGCTCGCACTCGGCAGGTTTGTACCCGTAGCGGTGCATTGGAGTGTGTCTATTTTGAAGCCGCTTTTTTCGTTTCGCTTTTTTCGCTTTTCCTTTGAACTCCACCAGCCTGCACCCGCGGGAACTTGGGCATAGAAGCATTAACCGAAAGTAAATAGACCACATACTGATTCAGACTGACCCCCTCCGCTTCGGCCAAACGGGCAAGCTGGCGGTGAAGCGACTTGGGAAGGCGAACCACAAATCTGCCGCTGTACTCTTCCAACCCCGTCTTAGGTGCCGGTATGGGCCAGCCCTTCTCCTGCGCAGTGGCCACCCACTCATCTATTGCCTCCTCGATATTCGCCAAGGCCTCGGCCCTGGTCTTTCCGTGAGTTGAACAGCCGGGAAGCTCAGGAACCGCAGCAACCCAGAGATCATCTTCAGGGATGAACCGAAGAACTATTTGGTACTTATGGTCAGTCTTCTGACGGCCAGTTTTTTGCATTCTCGCCAACCTCCTCCACCAACGCGACCAGCTCTAATATCTCCCTAACCTTGTACTCCGGAACAGGCCCCGAATGAGGCTTAGGGAG
>JASEJH010000169.1 GCA_030016455.1 Thermoanaerobacteraceae bacterium | reverse complement strand
GCCCGTCTACTCGCTCTCCAGGCGAGCGCCTTCGTCCACTCGGCCATCTCTCCGCGCCGGACGATACCAAAAGGGGCCGGTTTCACCCGACCTCCGCCCTCTTGTCTCCGGAACGGTTTTCGGTCTTCTCCGACCTCCGGCCTCCTGTCTCTGAAATGGTGCGCCCGGAGGGATTCGAACCCCCAACCTACAGATCCGTAGTCTGTTGCTCTATCCGTTGAGCTACGGGCGCATATCGGTCGTCAGTCACCGGTCGTCGGTCGTCAGACCATACCGTAGGAATTCGCTTATGCGAATTCCTTTCTCTGCTTCCAACCTCCGACCTCCAACCTCTAACTTCTAAAGTGGCGGAGAGAGTGGGATTCGAACCCACGAGACAGGGTTTTGCCCGTCTACTCGCTCTCCAGGCGAGCGCCTTAGTCCACTCGGCCATCTCTCCGCTTTGCATCGCTGCACGCAACAGCCGGCCGCCGGACCCGTATCCGAAATCGTTATTGTTTGCCGTCCAGACGCTTTTATTATACGCCTTTTCCTCCCGAACTTCAAGGCCGCGTCGGCCGCCGTTTGTGCTCGAAGCCTGTCGCTTTACCGCATGTGTTGAATTATGATAAACTTAACGGCGGGTCGCCGCGAAGAATTACCAGGGAGGAACCGGCCTTGAACCGTGAACAGTTCCGCTCTCTTTGCGCCTGGTTCAACAATTACGTACAGAGTTTTGGCGGCACCGACGCCGAAACCCGGAGGGCCTTCCGCTTGAAGGAAGAGCATACCGCGCGGGTACGTGTGAACATCGTCCGCATCGGGCGCTCTTTAGACCTGGGCGCCGGCAAACTGCTGCTCGCCGAAGCCGTCGCCCTTCTCCACGATGCCGGGCGGTTCCGGCAGTTCGCCGTTTACCGCACCTTCAGCGACCGGCGCTCCGAGAACCACGCGCTGCTGGGGCTGCGCGAACTCGAACGCGCAGGGGTATTGTCTGCCCTTCCGGAAGAAGAACAGGCTGTAATTTTAAAAGCCATCGAGTGCCACAACCTCCGCGACCTGCCGGCGGACCTGCCGGAACGCCATCTGCTGTTCGCGCGCCTGATCCGCGACGCGGACAAACTCGACATCCTGGGGCTGTTCGCCGGCGAGTGCAGCCGGCGAGACCGGGAACCCGACCGGCTGGTGGTCGCTGCCCTGCCCGATACGCCCGGATACTCGCCGGGCTTGGTGGAAAACCTGCTGCGGGGAAAAACGTGTAGCTACGCGGACGCCAAGAACTTCAACGACCGCAAGCTGCTGCACCTCTCCTGGATTTACGACGTCAACTTCCCCTGGACGCTCGCGGAGATCGTGCGGAACGGCTACATCGAGACGATCATCGAGGCGCTGCCCGCCACCCGGGAAATCCAGGCAGTTCGCGAACACCTGCTGGCCTATGCAGCCCGGCGGCAGGAACCCGGCGCAGGCATACCTTGATCACGTCCAACCGAAAATCCCCGGGGACTAAACCTTATCCAGGATTTTATCTACCTTTGCCTCCAGTTCCCGGATGCGGTGCGTCAAGTTGAAGTAGTCGATCACGCCCACGATCGCGCCGCACGAAGAACACTGCACAAACCAGACTTTTGTTCGGTAGCCGCCGCCGCGGAGTTCGTCGCTTTCGGCGATTTCAAACTCGGTTTTGTAGCACCTTGGGCACGCTGGTAAGGGCATAAAGTGACCTCCTTTCCCGGCTCTCCTTCAACTGTCTTCCACGCTAAAGACGTTTCCTCCTGCAAACCGGCTGCCGCCTGGCGGAAAGCCATTGGGCCCCCTAAGTCGCTTTGCCGGCTTTCCGGACAACGCCGATCCGCTCCAGCACGGGCGGGTGGCTGTAGCTGAACCACCGGATGAACGCGGGAGGTGATACATCCGACAGGTTCTTGGCGGCCAGTTCGACCTGCAGGCGCACCGCCGCCGCAGCGTCCCCGGTCAGTTGCACCGCCACCCGGTCGGCCTCCTCCTCCATCCGCCGGGAAATGAAGTTCTGCAAGGGGCTGCTGACGAAAAAACCCAGCGTGGCAAACAGCAGGACCACCGCCCAGGCATGGGGCGGGTACGGCGCCGACACCGGTATCGTACCCCGGAGCGCCACAAACAGCAAGCCCCAGATAACGAAGCTCCCCATAACCCCCAACGCAAGGCCCCGCATGACGTGTCCCCTGCACCAGTGGGCCATCTCGTGCGCCACCACCGCCCGGACCTGCTCCAGAGGGTAGTTTCTGAGCAGGGTGTCGTACAGTACAATCCGTTTCGTCCGGCCCAAACCCGTAAAATAGGCGTTGGCCCTTGTGGTCCGCCGGCTCGCGTCCATGACCAGCACCTGCTCCACCGGGAGGCCGGCCTTTTGCGCAAGCTCCCGAACCATACCGACGACGGCCGGGTCCGCTGCCGGCTCAAAGCGGTTGAAAAGCGGCGCCACCACCAGCGGCCAGATAAATACGAGGAAGATGTAGAGCACAAAAAACAAAGCGGCGCCGGCCAGCCACCAGGCGGCAGGCCAGCGA
Source organism: Thermoanaerobacteraceae bacterium (assembly GCA_030016455.1). GTDB lineage: Bacteria > Bacillota > Desulfotomaculia > Desulfotomaculales > Ammonificaceae > Yes71-27. The sequence goes on along the minus strand of JASEJH010000169.1, from coordinate 1,863 downwards.
GCCGCCACCCAGAAGAACAAGACCGCCCCGGCGGCGGAAAGGATCAAGTCAATCGCGGCGCCCTTCAGGTAATCAATCCACCAGGCCCGAAAGGTCTGCGTGGAAAAGCCCCAGCGGCGCTGCCAGCAGTAGCTGCTGAAGATCCGGAAAGGCAGGTTCAAAACCCGCAGCGCCAGCCACAGCACGAAGAAAAACAGCAACACGCCGCCCCAGTAGCTGCCCGTGAGCTCCAGCGCCCAGGTGGAAAGCACTGCCGCCCGGCCGCCGAAAACCAGCCAAGCCAGGAAAAACGCCTGGACCAGAAACGAGCCGGTTGAGACCAGCCGCAGGCCCCGCTGGTACTCCCTGCCCCGCTCAACCTGGTCGGTGGTGAAATACCGCCCGGCTCCCGGCACCGCCCGCCCCGGAAAAAGGGTGAACCAAAGGTACAGCAGGGCGAACACACCCGCCGTGACCAGCAAAACCAACCAGATACCGTTAAATTGTAGCTGCAGGTTAGCCCCTCCCGAATCAGCCAGATGTCCGGCGGCCTTGAACGGAAATTATCTTTCCCGCGGACTCCAAGTGCCGCATCTTATAACATAAATCATTTCATAACATAAATCATTTCACCGGTTTTTGCATAAAAACCTTTAACGCTGCTAAGAAACACACCGATCCAAGCCTCTTTTTACTTTTTAAACCGGAGATCCGCAGCATTGGTACACCGTACCGCAGCTGGTCTCGCAACGGGGCCCTGCCCGCCGCCCCGCGGGATTTTCTTTTGCCACCATACTCCGCTTTCGGCAGCAAACTCAGGCGGCCCGGCCTCCTGCCCAAAAAGCAGAACAGGGGCAGCCTAACTACCCCTGAGTCTGCTTCACGTTTCAAACTTATAAGATAAAAGACTTGTCTTTTATTTTATAATTTGACGACGTTCGCGGCCTGAGTACCACGGTTGCCCGTGACGATGTCGAACTTCACGCTTTCACCCTCGTTCAGGGTCTTGAAACCCTCGGACTGGATTGCAGAGAAGTGAACGAAAACATCGTTGCCTTCCTCGGTTTCAATAAACCCGAAACCTTTTTCCGCGTTGAACCATTTTACTTTGCCAAGCATTAAACAATACCTCCTAAAACTACCTCTTACGAGGCGAATAAACTAAGTGTACACGGATGTCATTAAAATTGCAAACAATTTTTTTTCTTCAAGTAGAATTGTAAAGTTCTTTCAGCACTACTCGTTCGTCTTTTAAGCAAGGGGTGGTACGGTTCTTACTATACTCTCCATCGTGACCCGAAATCCTTGCCATAACAGGCTTTCCTGGCGGAGAGAGTGGGATTCGAACCCACGAGGCAGCTTTTGGGCCGCCTACTCGATTTCGAGTCGAGCGCCTTCAACCACTCGGCCATCTCTCCGCATAAGCAGTCGCCAGTCGTCAGACCTCGGTCGTCGGACTCGTAGAGAATCGCTAAAAGCAACTCTCCTAAATTTAAGGTTGTAAGGTCGGACGCCTGTCGTCGAATTCTTTGCAGGAATTCACCAAGCGAAATTCTTACCTCTGTTGCCGACCACCGACGAACGACTACCGATTTTGGCGCAGGTCTTTGAAGAACCGCTGGATGACTTCCCGGCACTCCGTCTCGAGCACGCCGGCCACAACCCCCACCTGGTGGTTGAACCGCGGCTCCTGAAGGAGGTTGACGATTGAACCGGCGGCTCCCGCCTTCGGGTCCGCTGTACCGTAAACCACTTTCCGCACCCGGAACTGCACCAGCGCCCCCGCACACATCGGGCAGGGTTCCACGGTGGTGTAAACCACGGCGTCTTCCAGGCGCCAGTCACCGGACCGCCGCGCCGCTTCCCGCAGGGCGATTATTTCCG
>JASEJH010000168.1 GCA_030016455.1 Thermoanaerobacteraceae bacterium | reverse complement strand
GCCGCGGCAGCAGCCGCAGGCACTCCCGGCAGGCCGGCGACGCCGCCGCTCTCGCCACCGCCCGGACCAACTCCCGGCGGAGGGCCTCGCGCGCCCGGCCGAAGAGGACCCTCTCGTGCGCTGCGGAGACACCTAACGCCCGCGCCGCCTCCTCCCCCGGCAGGCCCGTGGCCCGCAAGACGAGTGCGGCGCGGTAGCGGGGCTTGAGACGCCCCAGCGCCTCCCACACCGCCGCCACCACCTCCCGCCTGGCCAGGTCCTCTGCCGGCGCCGTGCCGGGTGAAGACGCCGGGAGAAATTCGGCAGCCGGCACCAGCCTTTTGCGGCGGCGCAGCTCGTCCAGCGCCGCGTTGGTTGCCACGCGCAGCAGCCACGCCCGGGGCTGGGCAAGAGCCACCCCTTTTCGGATTTGCTCGCAGGCCCGCAGGAAGGCGGTCTGGGTCACGTCCTCCGCTGCTGCCGGGTCGCGCACGATGCGCAGGGCGACGTTGAAGACCTCTGCCCCGAACTGCGCGTAATACTCCTCAAGAACCGTCACGCTCAAAGGCCTCCGGGAAGGTTTCCCCGGGGCAGTGGGCAAACCCGCCGCCCCGGAAGACCCAAGAACTTAGAAAAACCCCGGGGACTTACTGGATATAGACGTGACCACCACCGCCGCCACCGCCACCGGCGCGCTGGGCGGTCACCGTTCCCTCTGCTACCAGGTAGTGAACTAAATAGTAACCCTTTTCAGGTTCGCCGCCCGGACCAATTACAACACCCCAGTCGCTGTGATCGGTGTACACCCAGATAAAAGACAGATCGGCGCTGCCGATGAAGCCGTATTGAAAAGCCTTACCATTCTTGTCAAGGTTCCAAGGAGCCTTATTGGTTATACACAGGGGGAGTACCTTATAATGATACTGGGTTCCAGGCGTGAGGCCTTCTAAAACCAGAGATTGAGGATCCGGTTCCCGGTATGCGCCTGTATAACCGACAGGTGAATAATGGGCTTTGAAGTCGCAATAGTAACCGTCTCCGTCTGGGTCTTGCTCCCACTGGTTCCCAGGAGGTGCAGGGTAGTCGATATAAACCCGGTAACCCCAAACCACCTGTTGCACAGGCAAGTAGGTGAACTGGATACCTCCCGCATGGCCTTCCACGAATCCGGTGTTGCCATTGAGGTCCACTGGGCTATAAGGGGCAAACTGGATTGTGGCCGCACCTGAAGATGAAGATGTAGTGGTTTCGCCTCGTGAGCCAGCACTTGTGACGATTATGTTTTGCGTGTTTGCTTCCCACTTCACCTGGTAGCCGAAGCCCTCGGCCACGTAGCGGGCCGGCAGGCAGAGGCGACTGTTCCTGATCTCGGGCGCCACGTCCATCTGGATGAAGTTTTTGCTGCTGGTGCTCGCGTCCGTCCGCATCATCTCCCGGCTGCCGACCATGAAGTAAAGGGTAATATTGCCCTTCTTCAGAATCGCCGTCTTTGTCTTCGGGTTCCAGGTGATGTCCTGGTCGCGCACCCCGAGGGCGTTGGCTAAGTAACGGATGGAGAGGTAAGTCCGGTCGTTCTTCACGTAGGGCGCCACGTCCATCGGGTAGGTCTTCCCGCCAGCGGTGTAGCTCTTGCTACCGAGCTTGAAGCGGCAGACCTCCTTTGGTTGGCCCATGTCCGGTTCTGTTAACGGATCTACTTTGATCACCCGGATGTGTCCCTGTACCGGATCTGGGAAGCCAGGACCAGTATCTAAATAGCCGGTGACCCGCGCCCTTTTTCCTAAAAGCTCTTTCAGCTTCGCGTATTCTTCCGAATGTGCCGGGTCTTGGAGCAGCGCGTAGCGGACATCCTCCGTTTGCACCGCTAACCAGTACGGATACTCGATGCCGCGCTGGACCAGCCCTTCCTTGGTGACCAACTGCGGTTGGCCTTGCCCTTCGAGTGTGAGGGTGTAAACCTCGCCCCAGAGCCGGTCCCGATGCGTGACCGCAGCGAATAATTGCAGGCCTCCGTTTACGGCCACGGCGACCAGGTCGCGCTCGGTTTTACCGAGTAACCCGCATACCAAGCGTTCTTGTAGCCCGTCACGGCAGCGCAGCACCCCGTCATAGTAATCTGTCCCCAGACCGTCCGTGCCCACAAATACGGTCCGGTCGGTGCTGAAATTGGGCGAAAGCGCCAAGCAGATGCCGTTGGCGCCTGCCACCGTAATCGACTCCCACGAAGAGCCGCCATCAGTCGATTTATATAGGTTCCCGCACACGGCGTAGGCGGTCTGATCCGCAACAAAGTCGGGGGAGAGGGCGATCTCTTTCACGGTTAGACCCTTTAAACCCACTTGTTCCCAGGTTTTGCCGCCGTCCCGGGAGCGGTAAAGACCCCGCAGGTTCGGGTTGGAAACGCTGGGGGTTTCTTGCGTAGCGCCTACGAAAAGGGTGCGGTCCTGGGCAAATCCTGGCGAAACAGCGATACAATAAACATTCCTCAACTCTGTAGACAAACTCTGCCAGTGATAACCGCCATCAGTGGAGACCAAAAGCCCATTTGCGCCACCGAGGAATACTGTTTTATCGGCGGAAAAAGTCGGAGAAATGGCTAAAGCCCACGCTGTATTGGACGGTATGTCGGTCGTGCCCTGCCACGTCTCGCCTTGGTCTTGGGAAATAAAGACCTTGCCGCCGGTGTTGGCTGCGATCACGGTGCCGTCTCGGGCAAAGTCGGGCGAGACGCCGATCACAGTTACCCGCTGCCGCTCCAGCACGTGCCGCCAGTTTTTACCGCCGTCGCGGGAAACGAAGACGCCTTCCATGGAAAGATCGTTTAAGTTGTTTGAACCCGTGGCGGCAAAAAGCGTTTGGTCTTCCGCGAAATTCGGTGACGCTGCCACCTGCCGCACATACCAGTCGGTGGCCAGCGCCGGCCCGATGGGTTGCCAGCAAGAACCCTCTTTGACCGGGCTGCGCGAGCTGATATCATAGTCGTGAACCTGAGCAAACACCGAACCGGCCGGAAGCAGCAGGAACCACACCATAGATACAAACAGAAGAACAGATACCCACGGCAAGCTTTTCCTTTTCGTCCGCACCGCAAGCACCTCCTCATTTCTGTAAATTTGCGGCTCGATCGGACCCATCACCGCTCAATTAACCGATTGCACTACCACCTCCCGGGGCCGCCCGCGATGATGGAAAAAGCTGCCCGGACGGGCAACCCGGTTCTTCCCAGGATGTCCTTTCTGTAAGTTAAGACGTTTTTTGCGCCGCAACGTAACACCCGCGGGGGAAAATTTTTTCGTCTTTTGCATCTTACCTTGGGGTTGGTCGCTTTGTTGGTTTGCCTTTTGGGCTGGCAGGAACTCCTCGACTTTGCGGGGTGTTTTACTCGCTTGGGCGATTGCAGCGCTGGACTGGGCGACTATTTGCTTCGCCTTGGGATGGGAGAAAGTCAAAGCCAAGGGAAAACTGCCAACTTTAGGATACCACAGGGATATTTGGCGGAACAAGAGTTTTCCGGCGGTAAAAACGCCGGCCTACAGTTTGCTCGCGCCCCCGGGCAACGCGTCCAAGCTGCGGAGGATCACTGCGGCGTGAAAGGTGTTAAGAATCGTCGGGATGGCGCAGGGGCTCGGGGAGCGGGCGAAGCCGCCGCGGGCGCGCTCGCACGCCATCACAAACGCGGTAATTCTTTCGGGGTTCGGCGGGCGGTGGCCCAGGCGCTGCAGCGTTGCTACTATGTAGTACCAGTGTTCGAAGAAACCGGGCTCCTGGCGGCAGAGGTCGTGGAGGTAGGCACGGAGGGCAGCCCTGTCGGGCACGGGCTGCTGCAACAGCGAAAGAATCGCCACGGCGTCGTGGATTGTGGCCAAGGACGGCAGCCCTCCCTTCCTCAGTGCGGCGGTCAGTTCCCTGGTGACGAAGGAGGCGCACGCCTCCGCCGCGAAAGGTGTTCCTAACCGCGTGAGCGCCCCCACCGCATAAAGGGTGTTTTCCAGGTGCGAAGCCGCTTCCACCCACAAGGTTTGGGGCACCCAGAAACCGCCCGCCGGTTCCTGCAACTGCCGCAGCTTTTCGCCTAGTGGCTGCCATGCCGGCGTGAGCTTGCCGAGCAGGGCGAGAGCCTCTACGGCGTAGTAAATCGCTGCTGGGGTTGTTAGGGCGTCGCGGTCAAAAAGCTCCTGAAAAAAGGCGGCCACCCCGTCCGGGTCGCGTGGGGCGGTACCGAGGCACCGCAGCGTCGCCACGGCGTAAAAGGTATCGTGCGGGCTTCCGGGCGGGATACGGGCGAAGTAGTAGCCGCCGCCTGGCACCCGGCAGCTTTCAACGTAGTTAATTACGCGCTCAACCAGCTTGTGAAACCTGCTGTTGAACATCCTCTTCCTCCTGAAAATGACCAGTTATTGTTATCACTATCGGCTGTTTCC
>JASEJH010000167.1:3818-4421 GCA_030016455.1 Thermoanaerobacteraceae bacterium | reverse complement strand
ATGTTGTACTCACCGCAGGGGGTACCAGCTTCGAGGCGGAAACGCCCTGGGGGCGGGCTTCGGTTAACCTGAAGCTGGCGGGGCGGTTCAACGTTTACAACGCGCTTGCGGCCTTTGCGGTGGGGGGACTGGAAGGTTTGCCGCCGGACGAGGTCGCCCGGGCGCTTGAAGACGCGCCGGCCGTCCCGGGCCGGTTTGAGCGGATTGAAGCCGGACAGGATTTTACCGTTGTGGTCGATTACGCCCATACACCGGATGGCCTGGCCAGCGTGCTCCAAACGGCGCGGGCTTTAAGCCGGGGAAGGCTGATCGTGGTTTTCGGCTGCGGCGGTGACCGTGATCCGATCAAGCGGCCGGTAATGGGAGGGATCGCCGGCCGGCTGGCGGACTTTACGGTTATCACTTCGGATAACCCCAGGCGAGAGGACCCCCTGGCGATCATCGCGGCGATTGAGGCCGGGATCAGGTCCGCCGGGGTCAAACGGTACGTCATCGAGCCCGACCGGCGGGAGGCGATCAGAATAGCCCTCCGTTACGCACAGCCGGGCGATCTTGTGGTGCTGGCCGGAAAGGGGCATGAGGACTACCAAATCATCGGCGACC
>JASEJH010000167.1:0-3808 GCA_030016455.1 Thermoanaerobacteraceae bacterium | reverse complement strand
GGTAGCGACGGCGATTCTGAAGGAAATGGCGGCGGAAAAAAGCCGGGGAGTAAAATCGGGCTGATGCTTCCTTTGTCGTTAGAAGAGATAGTCAAGGCGGTTGGTGCTTCACTCTTGCAGGGTGAGCCTTCCCGGCAGGTAACGGTTGCAACCACGGACAGCCGGGGGGTGGTTCCCGGGACGCTGTTTTTTGCCCTTAAAGGCGAGCGGCACGACGGTCATGACTTTGTCGGCGAAGCACTCGGCAGGGGAGCGGTGGGTGCGGTGGTGTCCCGCCCCGTGCCGGTTCCCCCGGAGGCAGGCCTGCTGCTGGTGCCGGACGTGCTGACTGCCATGGGAGAGTTGGCCCGGTACGTTCGTCAACAAGCGGGTGTTTTTGTGGTCGGGGTCACCGGCAGTACGGGAAAGACCAGTGTAAAGGACATGCTCGCCGCGGTGCTCGGGGTGCGCTACCGGGTGCTTGCCACGCAGGGGAACCTGAACAACGAGATCGGTTTGCCGCTTACCCTGCTCCGGCTCGAACCGGAGCACCAGGTGGCCGTGGTGGAGATGGCGATGCGCCGACCCGGAGAAATTGCGGCGCTTTCCCGTATTGCCTCTCCCAACGCCGCGGTGATCACCAATATCGGGGAAACACACCTGGAACTGCTGGGAAGTGTTCGGGCAATCGCTGCCGCGAAGGGGGAAATCCTGGATTTCGTTCCGCCGGAAGGCTTTGCGGTGTTGCACGCCGAAAGTCCGTACATTTTTGAGGAGGCGCGGCGCTGCCGCGGCCGGGTGGTTTTTTTCGGCGCCGGGGAGCAGGCGGCCGTCCGGCTGTCCGGTTACCGCCCTGGGGGCAGAACGGTTACCTTCAAGGTGGCAGCGGACGGGACGGAAGAGGAATATACCCTGCCGGTTCCCGGCTACCATAACGCCGTCAACGCCCTCGCGGCGGTTGCGGTAGCCCGGGAGATGATGTTGCGCCCCGCGGAGATCCGGGAGGGCTTAAAGCGGGTGACCCTCAGTGAGATGCGGCTTGAAATAAGGGAATGCGGGTCTCTGACGGTGATAAACGATGCTTACAACGCCAATCCTACTTCCATGCGGGCGGCGCTCGGTGTCCTCCGGGATCTGGCGGGGGAGCGGCGCCGGGTGGCGGTTTTGGGCGACATGCTGGAACTGGGGGCAAGGACGGTGGAGGCCCACCGCGAGGTCGGGGAAGCGGCAGCGGATTGCGCCGATTACATCGTGGCGGTCGGCCGACTGGCTGCGGGGATCGCGGCCGGCGCCGCCGGGGCGGGTTTCGCGGCGGACAGGGTGATGGCCTGCCCCGATACGGCGGCGGCGGTGGCGGTTTTGCGAAAGCTCCTGCGGGGAAACGAGGTCGTCTTGGTGAAGGCTTCCCGCGGCATGCACCTGGAAGCGGTAGTGGACGCCATCTGTGCAGGGGGTGGAGGGAGTTGACGGCTCCGGTAATGGCGGCCTTCGGCGTCGCACTGCTGGTGTCGCTGCTGGTTGGACCGGTACTGATACCGGCACTGAAGCGGCTCCAGATCGGCCAGCGGGTGCGTCACGACGGTCCCGCCAGCCACCTGGCCAAGGCGGGCACGCCGACGATGGGCGGACTGATTTTTCTGGCGGGAATCACCGTGGCCACGCTCTGGCTGGGCAGAGGAAACGCGGAGGCAATGGCCGTACTCCTGGTGACTCTCACTTACGGCCTCATCGGTTTCCTGGACGACTTCCTCAAAGTGATGAAGCACCGCTCGCTCGGCCTGCGGGCGCGGGAAAAGATCTTTGCCCAGGTGGTGGTGGCCCTCGGCCTGGCGGCCTTCGCAGTCTTTTTCGCGGGGCGGGGTACGGACATTGTCGTGCCCTTCTCGGGTTTTTTGTGCGACGGCGGCCTGCGCTTCGACTGGGGTTTCGGTTTTTTCGTCTTTTTTACCGTCCTGGTTTTGACCGGCACGGCCAATTCCCTGAATCTCACCGACGGGCTTGACGGCCTGGCGGCGGGATTAACGGCGATTGCCGCCCTGGTTTACGTTTTGTTTGCCCTAATAGTGGACAAAGTAGGAGTGGCCGTGGCTCTTGGCGCGGTGGCGGGGGGGTGTATCGGGTTCCTGTTTTACAACCGTCACCCGGCCCGGATTTTTATGGGGGACACGGGTTCGCTGGCGCTCGGTGGGGCGCTCGGAACGGCGGCGGTGCTTACGCGGAGCGAGCTCTTCCTGCTGATTGCCGGTGCGGTCTTTGTGGCGGAAGCCTTGTCGGTAATCCTGCAGGTGATCGCGTTTCAAACCACCGGGAAGCGGATCTTCCTGATGAGCCCGCTGCACCACCATTTTGAGCTTGCCGGCTGGTCTGAAAACCGGGTGGTCGTAACCTTCTGGCTCGCCGGGCTCTTCTCGGGGCTGCTCGGCCTGGCCGGGCTTTATCGTTTGGGTTAGCAGAATTCTGCGAAAATGTTAGCAGCCGGGCGAAATTTACGGGGCGCAGAGGGGATTGTCTTGAAACTCAAGGGAAAAAGGGTGTTGGTGGTAGGTGCCGGCAGAAGCGGTATCGCCGCGGCCCGCTTTCTGGCAGCGAAGGGCGCGGCGGTGACACTGACCGACATCAAACCGGAACCCGAACTGGCGCCGGTGACGGCGTTTGGGGTAGAGACCTGTTTCGGCGCGTACCCGGAGGTCGCGGGGTACGATCTCCTGGTGGTGAGCCCCGGCGTGCCGCTGACGGAGGCGCCGGTGGTTGAGGCCCGCACCCGGGGAATCGAGGTAATCGGCGAGCTGGAGCTGGCGTACCGTTTTGCCCGTGCGCCCATCGTGGCCGTCACCGGAACCAACGGTAAGACCACCACCACGGCCCTCACGGGAGAAATTTTCCGGGCGGCCGGCAAACGGACACTGGTGGCCGGAAACATCGGCGTGCCGCTGGTGGCGGCGGTGGAAGACTACGGCCCGGAGGATGTGATTGTTGCCGAAGTTTCGAGCTTTCAACTGGAGACCGCCGTTTTCTTCCGGCCGCGGGTGGCGGTTATCCTGAACGTCACTCCCGATCACCTCGACCGCCACCGGACGCTGGCGGAATACGCGGCCGCCAAGGCGCGGATCTTTGCCCGCCAGACGGCGGAGGACACGACGGTGCTGAATGCCGACGACCCGGTGGTGGCAGCGATGGCCGCCGCCAGCCGGGCGCGGGTATTATTCTTCAGCCGGAAACATAACCTCAAGAAAGGGGTCTTTGTCCAGCAGGGGAGGGCGGTGGTGCAGCAAGATGGCCAACTGGTGGAAGTATGTGATGCAGGCACCATCAGGATTCCCGGTGCGCATAACCTTGAGAACGCTCTGGCGGCAACTGCAGCCGCCACGGCCCTCGGGGTTCCGGCTCCCGTTATCGGCAAGGTCCTGCAGGAGTTTCCGGGGGTGGCGCACCGGTTGGAATTTGTGGCGGAGATCGACGGTGTCCGCTACGTCAACGACTCTAAGGGTACAAATCCGGACGCTGCAATTAAGGCTCTTGAGGCTTACCCGCAACCGGTGGTCCTAATCGCCGGCGGGCGGAACAAGGGGAGTGACTTCGGCGAGTTTGCGGCGAAAATGAAGCAAAAAGTACGCGCGCTGGTCGTTTTGGGCGAAAGTGCTGCCGAAATCGCTGGTGCGGCTCACGCAGCGGGGATTGAACCTGTTTTCAAGGCGGCAAGCCTTGAGGAGGCGGTTTACATAGCGCGGGATGCGGCGCGGCCGGGAGACGTCGTCCTTTTATCCCCGGCATGCGCCAGTTGGGACATGTTCAAAAACTACGAAGAGCGGGGCGAGTTGTTCAAGAAAAC
>JASEJH010000166.1 GCA_030016455.1 Thermoanaerobacteraceae bacterium | reverse complement strand
GTCTTTTCGTCGTTCAGGTTCACGCCCCGGTGGCGTATTACTCCATTCGTGATCCTGCCGTACATCGACCCGCTCTCGGACAAAAACCGGCAGTTGAGCGCGCGCGAGGTGCAGGCAGTCTTGGAAAAGTACGGCATCGAGGATCTTGACCGGAAGCCGCTTATTACCCTGGTTTCCCGGTTCGACCCCTTTAAAGGGCATACCTACGCCCTGGACGCTTTCAAGGAGGTGCGCCGGGTCATTCCCTGCCAGTTGCTGTTTGTGGGGGGAACTGCCAGCGACGACCCGGAGAACCTGGTGATCTTCGAGGAACTGTCCGAGCGGGTGAAGGGCGTGCCGGACGTGCACCTCCTGAATCTGCCGGCAGACAGCCACCTGGAGATCAACGCCTTCCAGTGGGCGTCGTCAATCATTCTCCAGCCCTCGCTGAAGGAGGGTTTCGGGTTGACGGTGACCGAGGGGATGTGGAAGGGGAAGCCGGTCGTCGGCGGAAACGTGGGAGGCATTCCCTCGCAGATCGCCGACGGCTATAACGGTTTCCTGGTAACGCCGGGCGAGAAGGGCGTTTCCGAGATGGCGGAGCGCATTCTGCACCTCCTGCTGCACCCCACCCTGGCCGAGGTCATCGGGCGGAGGGCGCGGGAGAGCGTCCGGGACCGGTTCCTGATCACCCGGGGCATTTGGGACGAGTTGATGCTGGTGAAAAGCGTCTTGAAAAACCACCTGCAGCGGGTTTGAGTGGTTCAGCAGCCGGGCCGGAGCCATTGCGGCGGCCGGCCCTTTGTCGTTTTGGGTGGAGCCCGCTGCGGTTAATTTCCCACGAGCAGGGCGGCGGGAAAACTGCGGAATACACAGGCAAGCGGGAGCGTCTTGCTTCCGGACGCGGTGCCGGCTGGCAAAGCGGCGGCTAATGCTTCCCCGGTCAGCACGTTGTGCCAGCGGTCCGGTGAGTTTTCAAGCAGGATGAGACTTGTTTCGCCCCAGGCCGCTTCTCCGAGCGGGGGTTTGAGCACCGGCGGCCGGTCGGCTGCCGCCTCCGCCGGCGTTGCCCGGCCTGCTTCCTGGAGCCGCACCGGGAGCCGGGGCACGGCCACAAGAACCCACCGGTCGCCCAGGCGGCGGGCAAAGGCGCACGCGTGTTCGTCCCGGGGCTTCGTGACTTCAACGGGCAGGTATTCGCCGGCGGCGAACAGCTCCCGGTTGGCCCGGCGGAAGTGCAGCGCCTTGTAAGTCAGGTAGAGCTTCACCCGCCCGTCTTCCCAGGTCTCGAGGAGTTCCCGCACCAGGGCCGGCAGCCCGTGCGCTTCCCGCTCCTGCAGTGCCGCCAGCAGTTCCGCCCGGGTTTTGAAGTCCACGGGGCGCCGGTTGTCCGGATCCACGAGGCTCAGGTTCCACAGCTCCGTACCCTGGTAAAAATCCGGGACTCCCGGGGCGGTGATCTTCAAAAGCACCTGTGCCAGCGAGTTCAGGGCGCCGAAAAAGGCGGTTATCTTCTGAAAGCCCACGAAGTCATGCAGGAACAGGTTGTCTTCCCCCGGTTTTAGAATCGCTGCGGCGAAGGCGGTGAGGGCGTCCTCGTACTCGGGGCGCGGGTTGAGCCAGCTTGTATGGGTCTTTGCCTCCCGGGCGGCTTTCACCAGGTATGTCTGAAGTCTTTCCTTGAACGCCGGCACTTCTCCTTCGCTCAGCGGCCAGGCCCCGACCAGCGTCTGGTAAATGAGCAGTTCCATGTTCCCGTCGGGGACGGGCCGGCCGTCCACCACCGGTTTCCTGGAGTGGTTCCAGTCCCGCCACCGGGACAGCTTTTCCGCCCACAGGCCGGGTATCTCCGAAAGCACGTTGATGCGCGCCCGGACATCCTCGCTCCGCTTGGTGTCGTGGGTGGAGGTTGCGTTCAGGGTGTGGGGCCAGCGTTCCTGCACCGCCCGGTTGCGCGCATGAAACTCGGCCACGGAGACCCCTGCGGTCTGCGGGTCGCCGCCCACCTCGTTAAGGGAGACCAGCCGGTTGTAAACGTAAAGGGCGGTGTCCTCGTAGCCTTTGGCCATGACCGGGCCGGTCAGCTGCTGCCAGCGCATCGCGAAGCGCAGCCATTCCCGTTTTCCCTCCGCCGGGAGGTGGTCCGGGAACTCTAACAGCAGCACCCGGCGCAGGAACGCGCAGGCCGGACCGGCGGCGGGAATCCGTTCCACCGCGGCCGTGACGGCGCGTTCAACGTAACGCCGGTCCCGGGCCGTCACGTGGAAATCGCGGATGTAGGTGCGGTAGACGGGGAGCCAGGCGGTGACCTCCGCAACGGCCTGTTCCAGTTCGGGCAGCGTGAGGTCACAGCCGTGCCGGTCCTGTTCCGCAAGCCGGCCGAGCTGCCAGGCGAGACAGTGCACCTCTCCGGGAAAAAGCTCCTCCAGCACCTGCCGTTTCCGCGCATGCACCACTTCGGAGAAGTCCTCCTCGACTCCGCCGAACCGCCGGTAGGTTTCGTCGAGGATACCGGCGCCGCGCCTGTCGCAGAAAAGCCCGTTCACCGGATTCAGGAAATCGTATCCCGTCGTACCCGAGACCGGCCACTCGGGAGGCAGTGCCTCACCGTTGGCGAGGATCTTCTCCGCTACGATATAAAACGGGTTGGCTGCTCCGGCGGCACCGAGGTGCTCCTGCAGCCGCCGGAGGTAGCCTTCAGGGTCGAGCAGGCCGTCAATGTGGTCTATGCGCAGGCCCGTGATGGAACCCGCGGCGGCGAGTTGCAGGATCCGGGCGTGGGTGGCGGCGAAAACGTTTTCTTCTTCCACCCGCACGGAAACCAGCTCGCTGATGTCGAAGAAGCGGCGGTAGTTGATTTCACGGTGTGCTGCGCGCCAGAAGGCAAGGCGGTAATGCTGCTGCACCAGAAGGCGGTCCAGCGTGTCGAAGCTTCGCGGGTCGTCCTGGCGGCCGTTCAGGGACTGCAGGGTGCCCTCCAGGAAGTCCCTTATCCGGGGTTGGGTGTTGTAAAGCGACCGGAGCCTGCGCACGGCCTGGCGAAAGGCGGAGGCGAAGTCGTCCTTGTCCGGGGCCGGCAGCGCGCGGAAAAGTTCAATCAACTCCATGAACGCCGGCACCGCCGGGTGGTCCTTCCCGGAGGCCGTAACCAGTTCCTCCAGCCGGTGGCTGAGGACCACCGCGTAGGACGCGGGCTTCAGCGGGAAGCGCTTGTCGTAGTAACGGACAAAGAAGCCGTCCTCCTCGAGCACGAGGCTGAGTTTCTGCGTTTCGAGTTCCCGGCCGTAGGGAGCGCCCAGGACCGGGAGCAGGACCTTATCTGTCAGTCCAGGTCTCCAGGGGTGCCAGTCAATGTCAAACCAGGCGGCATAAGGTGAGGCCGGACCGTTTTGCAGGACGTCCGCCCACCACGGGTTTTCGGTGCTGGCGGCCATGTGGTTCGGGACGATGTCCAGCAGGAGCCCCATTTCGTGCTGCTGCAGCGCTGCGGTCAGTTCGGCGAACGCTTCCTCACCTCCCAGTTCCCTGTTTAGCCGCGCGGGGTCCGTGACGTCGTAACCGTGGGCGCTGCCCTCCCGGGCCTGGAGGAGGGGGGACGCGTAAAGGTCCGTGACACCCAGCGCGTGCAGGTAAGGCACCAGCGCCCGGGCGTCCGCGAAGCGGAATCCCCGGTTGAACTGGATCCGGTACGTGGCGCCGGGAACCCGCAGGGGCGGCAACTCAGGTGCCCCTCCGCATGCGGAGGTTGTCGCCGAGCGTATCAAAATGTTCTACGAGTTGCCGGGCGGTCTCGTCTCCCGTATCGGCTTTTTTCCGGAAACCCTGGTACACCGTCAGGAGCAGGTCGTAGTAGATGTTCTGCACCTTCCACAGGTCTACCTCGAAGGGAAGCGAACGGGCCAGGCCGGTGGCGGCTTCCAGACTCGCAAGCAGGGAGAGGTCGGTCGGGTCGGTGTGTAAACGCTCCGCCATCTGGGCGACGGTTTTCTCCAGGACGAATCCCAGCCCTCTGCCGTCGAGCGGGATTTCCAGCATACCCGCTTCATTCAAAAGGGCGGTGATGTAGTCGAAATCCAGCGGCTCTTCGGCAAAGGCCCGGCGGAGGCTGATGTTGATGATGAATTCGGCGGCCGTGTGGAGGGCCTTGGGCTGCGGGATACCCAGGTCTTTCAGGAACCGCATCAGGGAAGCGTGGCGCTCGTATATTTGCCGGTAGTCTGCCTCGATCTCCGCCAGCGTTGAATCCAGAATCGTCTCCAGGACCCGGCGCTGCTTATCCCGGAAGAGCTGCTTCAGCGAATAGGTTGCTCCCTCAAAGTGGTTGTCCAGGAGCCGCAACACCTCGGCGAGGTCGGCCCGGTCGAAGGCTTCACTTATTTCTTGTACCATCTCCCGGTAGGCTTCTTCGCCGCGGTATACCCGGACGCCGCCGTTCACGTTGTGTTCGCCGAAGT